>JAODBN010000160.1 GCA_025463965.1 Acidimicrobiaceae bacterium | reverse complement strand
AACCGCCGCTAGGCGATTAACGAGCTGGCGCCGCCGGCGTGCCGGGCACGACTGCTCAGGAGTTGAGGGTCTCCTTGAGCGCCTTTGCAGCGCTGAATCCCATCACGGTGCTGGCCGGGATGTTCATGGGCTCTTGGGTCGAGGGGTTTCGCCCCGTCCGGGCTGGACGGTGCTTTCCCGCGAACGACCCAAAGCCTGGCCAGGTGACCTTGTCGCCGCTCTTGGCGACATCGGCGATGGTGGCAAAGAGTGCAGAAATCGACTGCTCCGCCTGAGCTGGCGCAATGCCGGCTTGAGCGGCGACCTTACCGACGAGCTCGGACTTGTTCATCATCTACTCCCGTTTCGTAGGACAGTGCTTCGAGGAACGGTAGACGCTGCCGGCCCTCCGTTGGCGGATTGGGCGATCTAGCGTCGATCGGACCACCGATGGAGGCGAGCGGTCGTTCGAGACGAGTGGATGCCGGTGAACCGGAAACTGCCACCAGAATACGGACGACGACAGGCTGAGACCGGGTACTTCCTAGCTGATTGACTCCATTCCCGGTATATCACCACCAGTGTCAGCTCCGAGCCGATGCCCGTCATTTCGAACGACTGGAACCGCACCGACGGCCCTATCAGCGCTCGCGTCGCCGGTTGCGGAGATAGACGACCGCGGCGAACAGGGCAACGATTGCGCCCTTCAGGCCCTCATGAGGCAACTTGGCGCGCGGCCCGCTCGCTGGCCGTGCCCCACCGATCCGGTCCGCGGCCATGAGCAAGCCCGCTTCGTCCGGTTGCAGAGCCCCGCGGCTTTGCAGGGTGAACAGCAGGGCCAACGAAGGTCCGATGACGAGCACGGCGGCTATGAACACGCCGACGAGCGCCACGAGAACCGAGCGAGGTGCGCTTGCGTTGTCCAGCGTGAGCCCGGTGCCCGGCAGTAGCACCGGATACTGGGCGACACCCCATCCCCAAATGACTGTTGCCACCCCGAGGGCGGCGATGACCCGAACCTCGAACCGTGGAAGGTGAGCGCTGATGCTGGCGAGCACGCCGAGCCCGCAAAGCGCGGCCAGGATGACGAGGGGGAGCGCCCTGCCCGTGAGGCGGGAGTACAGCACCCGGTTCGATCCGTGCAGCTCTGCCAACAGCGCCAGTGAAAGCGCTCCGGCCACGACGGCGGCCGCCTGGGCACGCCGGGTGAAGTAGGCGAGAAGTCTGCGGTCGCCCCGGCGCGTGGCCTCGCCGGTCAGGTAGACAGCGGCCAGATAGCCGCAGGCGGCCACGAACAACAAGCCAGCCAGGACCGCCGTCGGGTTGGTCCAGGCGTGCTGATTGGTGCTGGTGGGGTTGGGCGGGATGCCGCGAGTGGCGATGGCGCCGATCACGGTGCCCATGAAAAACGGAGTCATCAGCGAGGAAAGGGCGAAGGTGGCGCCGGCGGCGCGCATCCAGGGGAGCCGGGTGATCTCCTTTCGGAACGCGAATCCCGCTCCGCGAAGCACGATTCCGCCCGCGGCTAGCCACAGCGGCAGCGCGGCGCCGATCATCACCGCGGCGAAGGCGCGAGGGAACGCGGTCCAGAAGATCACCAGGTCGAAGATCAGCCAGACGTGGTTGGCCTCCCACACGGGGGAGATCGACTGGTCGATCAACTGGCGCGGCGACCGGCCGCGCTGGTCGCCACCCGCCAGCAGGTCCCACAGGCCGCCGCCGAAGTCGGCGCCGGCCAACACGGCGTACAGGGTGATCCCGGTGAGCAGAATGGCCCCAACGGTGGCGGGCACTACGAAGCCACCTCGGCCGACGTCCGCTCGGGCACCGACCGTTCTGGAGGCCTGGGCCTGGGACCGTAGGGCACGTCGGTCTGGTCGGCGTCCCCGTGTCTCCAGCGTCTGGCCAGCATCCGCAGGATCAGGATGGTGGCCACGCCGAGTATGGCGTAGAGCACGATGACGACCGTCAGGCTGGCGAGGATGCCGCCATTGGTGGTGGCGGCTTGCGCCGTGGTCTGCAGCTGGTAGACGACCCACGGCTGGCGTCCGACCTCGGTCACCACCCAGCCGCACTCCATGGCCACGACGGCCACTAGGCCGCTCAGCGAGCCCAGCAGCCAGAACAGGCGCTGCGGGGGGAGATGACGCCGCCTCCACCACTCAAAGGCGGCCCACAGTCCCCCCAACAGCAGCAGGAACCCGAGGCCGACCATGGCGTCGAAGCAGAGGTGGATCAGCCATACCGCTGGCGGTCGATCGGCGGGCGGCACGCTGTCCCACCCGACGACCTTGGTGCTCGGCGAGAAACCGACGAGAAGCGAGTCCATGTACGGGATCTTCAATCCGCCATAGATCTGCCCGTTGAGATAGACACCGCCGAGCCATTCCGGAACATCTCGCGAGGTGCGCGCAACATATTCCATGGCGGCGAACTTGACTGGCTGATCGTGGGCGATCGCTCGGGCCGCGGTGTCGCCCACGAAGATCTGGAACGGGGTCAGTATCGCCGCGGGGACGAAGCCCAAGGAGAAGCCCGTGTAGTGATAGCGGTCCCGCCGGCCCCGGACGATGCCCGCTGCGTACACCCCGGCGACGATGAACCCGGTCACCATATAGGCGGCCAGGATCATGTGGGGCATCTCATAGAGAGCGGCGTGGTTGAAGAACACCTGCCACACATGCACCGACATGATCCGGCCGTCGCGTTCGGTGAAGCCGCCCGGTTGGTTCATCCACGAGTTGACCGCCACCACCGACATCGCTCCGCAGATGCCGCTCAGCGCGATAGGGACACCACTTGCCCAGTGCTTCCACCCCGACAGCCGCCGCCAGCCGTAAAGGTAGATAGCAGTGAAGATCGCCTCGAGGAAGAAGAACAAGCCCTCCACGTCGAAGGGGAAGCCGAGCACCGCTCCGAAGCGACGCATCAGGCCCGGCCAGAGCAGCCCCATCTCGAACGAGAGCACGGTGCCCGTCACCGCCCCGACCGCGACCAGCACCCCCATCGCCTGCGACCAACGCCTCGCCAGTCGCATCGCCGTCTCGTTATGGCGCCGCAAGCCGATGAACTCCGCCAGCAAGACGGTCGTCGGAAACGCAATGCCCAAGCTGGCCAAAATGATGTGGAACCCCAGCGTCGTCGCCATCTGAGCCCGAGCGGGGACCACTTCGCCGCTGACTCGGGCTGTGGCGAGCGTGATCAGCGCCCGAGTCATTGTCATGGTCCACCGGGCCCATCGGTAGTGGGCCCATCGGCCGGGCTGCGGCCGAGCGTCACGGTGAGAGCGACCTCGAGCGGTGACGACCAGGCCTTGCACCGCGCGCGGTGAGTCGGCCTCACGTTGTCGTTCGGTCGAGCCGACGGCGGCCGGGAGGCGCGCCCGTCGGCAGTATCCGTTGCGCCCAGCGCCCTCGCGACGAAAGTTTCTGCGGTCGCGGGCACCGGAACCGGCCCCTTACCGAAGGCGGCCACGGGCGACGAGCCGCGCAGCACCAACATCGTTCCATGCACGTGCTTCGCCGACGACTCCGGTGTCTTGGCCCCGACGGTCGCGTTCGGCCATTGTCCGCCTCCCAGAAGCTGTCCAGCTCCTAGGAGCCAGACGAGGCGCTCACGTCGGCAGTGAGTACCCGTTGCTGAAGTCCAACACCACCGCGAAGGTCAGGTAGATGAGCCACATCCCGGTCAGGATGCGGACTGCTCCGAGCATCCGCTCTGCGATCTGCCAACCGAAGCTCCCGAAGAACTCGGTCGCGTAGACGCACATCAGCCCGATGAAGAGGATGCCGACGGGATCATCGTGGTTGGAGAAGAACGAGATCACGCCCAACAGCGAGATCAAGAAGAACGCAACACACATGTAGCCATTGGGCCGTGCGTCCGCCCCGAGGGCACGTCCCATGCCGAGCGAGAACCAGTGCACGCCGAACGCCGTGAATGCGAGAGCCGCCATATAGAGCGGGGGAGCACTCAATGAGTGGAAGATCACGAGAGCAGCGAAGAGGTAGGTGCCGGCCAGGAACTGCATGAAGCCGGACATCCAGATGCCCCACAGGCCATTGCCGACATCAACGGGGCGAGTGCGGGCCGGATAGCCCAACAGCTCCTGGGGGCCGTAGATCAGATAGCCCGTGCCAAGCCCGAAAAAGCCGAGCGCAAGCGGGGGATAGGCGCTTGTGGGGAAGGTGACGATCGTTTGATCAAGCAAGCTCGAGCCTCCCTGGCCCCGGGTCGAGACGAGTCCAGGTTGGACTTCTCCGCTTCCTTGTGGGCGCCGCGAGTCCCCTTACCCGGACACGGCGAGTTCGCACCACCGACCGGATCACCCGTCGCCGGGCGCCGCAGGTCGGCACTGCGAGCCGCCCGGTTGCGCCGCGGTTAGCCCCTCGACCTGCGGCTAGCTCAGCTGCACCAGTCCCAGCCCGACCAACGCTCGACCTCGATCGCCAGCACCGGTCCTTGCGGAGGGCGGTCCGCGTACTGGCTATAGCGCTCGCGCAAGAGCTCGACGCCCTGGCGCTCTTCTGTAGAGCCGGAGTCGAGGATCCGAGCGGAGCCGTCGGCCCGCACCCACCACAGTCGGGTCCAATCTTCGTCGTCGTACTCGTCGACGAGCACGGAGACTGCAGGGTTCTCGGCGATGTTCGTCAGGCGCCGAAGTGCGGTCGTGCGCTTGGGCTTGTGGTCGACTGCGCTGAAGATGGTGTCGCCCGCGACGGCGAACACGAACGGCACGAGGTGTGGCCGACCCGACGAGTCGGCGGTCGCAAGGCGAGCGACGCGCGCCGTGGCGAACCGTCGGCGCGCCTCCTCCGAGGTCACTCGCCGTGGAGCTCCGCGACGGCCGTCTCGAAACGGTCCAGAGCGACCTCTATCCCCGCGCGAGGCGCGGAGGGGAGCCAGTGCAGCGCTCGACGGAAGCCCGCCCGCTCGTAGGCCTCGAGGGCCCGCGCATCGGCCGGGACGCCCATGACCATGAGCTCCACCGGTCGCTCGGCGCGCGCCCGGAGCTCTTCGGCACGCTCGAGGATGCCTTCGGGTGCGTAGTTCGGCATCCAGGCGTCGCCGAAGGCGAGGACACGATCGAGGACGGTCGGCCCGTTCCCTCCGACGATCACCGGCGGGTGCGGGCGTTGGGCCGGCTTGGGCCACGACCAGATCCGCTCGAAGGCGACGTGCTCACCCTGGTAGCTGGCCTCTTCCTGGGTCCAGATGGCTTTCATCGCCTCGACGCGCTCTCGCAGGATCGCCATGCGCCGACGCGGGTCGGTGCCGTGATTGGCCATCTCCTCCCGGTTCCAGCCCGCACCGACGCCGAACTCGACGCGACCGCCGGAGAGCACGTCGATGCTGGCCACCTCCTTCGCGGTGATGATCGGGTCGCGCTCGATGAGCAGGCAGATGCCACTGCCCACGCGCAACTTGGTGGTCGTCACTGCGGCGGCCGTCATGGCCACGAACAGGTCGTAGCTATGGATGTACCTGCGGGGCAGCTCACCGCCGCCCGGGTACGGGCTCTGTCGATCAGCCGGAATGTGGGTGTGTTCGGGGAAGAAGAGCGATTCGTGGCCGCGCTCCTCCACGAGGCGAGCGAGTGCGCCAGGGTCCATCGAGTCGTGGGTCGGGAAAATCGCAACACCGGTGTCCATGTGCTTGACGTTAGGCAGCGGGCGCCCTGAGCCCTCGCGTCAGCCGACGCCGTTGAGCAGGGGATCGTCTCAGGCTCGGCGCTGTGAGCTCGCCCCGCCTGCGCGAGCGGCTCTCGACAGCCGTCGTCCGATTGATTGCCGGGACCGAGCTGCGCGAGGTGCTCGTCATTGATCGGCCAGCAGTCGTCGCCGCAGGCCAGCTCCAGCTGCCACAAGCGGTCAACCTCCCGAGTCGGCGAGCTGGGCGCCGCCCCTGGTCAGGGCACTTGTTTCCAACTGCGCTGGCATGGGGCGGGGGGTGAGCGGAGACCCGAGTGGGCAGTCGTTGGCTGAGGCACAAGCCAGAGGAGGAGTGGCGCGCGTGCTCCCGGATTGGTATTCAGTATACCGAGACGAGAGGGAGGGTGGGAATGACGGCGACGGCGCACAAAGGGCTCCTCGGATGGGTGCAGGACTTCGCGGACCTCGCCAAGCCGGACGCCGTCGTGTGGTGCGACGGGTCCGCGCGCGAGTACGAGGAGCTGTGCGGTCTGCTCGTCGAGCGCCAGACGTTTCTCGCCCTCTCCGAGGCGAAGCGCCCTGCGAGCTACTGGGCCCATTCCGACCCGCGCGACGTCGCCCGCGTGGAGGACCGCACCTTCATCTGCTCGAGGTCCGAGTCGGACGCCGGTCCGACCAACAATTGGCGGGACCCCGACGAGATGCGCGCCGTCATGGAGTCCCTGTACGCGGGGTCGATGCGCGGACGCACGATGTACGTGGTGCCCTTCTCGATGGGCCCTCTCGGGTCACCGATCGCTCGCATCGGTGTGCAGCTGACCGACTCGCCGTACGTCGTGGTGAGCATGAGGATCATGACCCGCATGGGAGAGGCAGCCCTCGAGGTCCTTGGCGACGACGGAGAGTTCGTTCCGTGCCTGCACTCGGTGGGGTCGCCCCTCGAGTCGGGAGACGAGGACGTCCCGTGGCCCTGCAACCCCGAGAACACCTACGTGGTGCACTTCCCCGAGACGCGCGAAATCTGGTCCTTCGGCTCGGGCTACGGGGGCAACGCCCTGCTCGGGAAGAAGTGCCTCTCCCTGCGTATCGCCTCGGTCATCGCTCGGGACGAGGGGTGGCTCGCCGAGCACATGCTGATCGTCAAGGTCACCTCGCCGACCGGAGAGATCCGCTACGTCGCAGGGGCCTTCCCCTCCGCCTGCGGCAAGACGAATCTCGCGATGATGATCCCCACGATTCCCGGGTGGAAGGTCGAGACCGTCGGGGACGACATCTGCTGGATGACCGTCGCCGAGGACGGCACGTTGCGGGCAATCAACCCCGAGGCCGGCTTTTTCGGAGTCGCCCCCGGGACGAACAAGAGGACGAACCCGAACGCCGTTCTCACGCTCGGATCCAACACGATCTTCACGAACACCGCGCTGACCGACGACGGGGACGTCTGGTGGGAGGGTCTCACCGACGAGGCTCCCGCTCATCTGACGGACTGGCGCGGCGAAGACTGGACCCCCGAGACAGGCAAGCCGGGCGCCCACCCGAACGCCCGGTTCACTGTTTCGGCGGCCCAAGACCCCGCCATCGCCGCCGAGTGGGAGGACCCGGCCGGCGTCCCCATCTCGGCCATCTTGTTCGGCGGCCGACGCGGCTCGGTCGTCCCCCTCGTTCACGAGGCGTTCGACTGGAGCCACGGAGTGTTCCTCGGCTCGATCATGGCCTCGGAGACGACCGCCGCTGCCTCAGGAGCGGTGGGCAACCTGCGCAGGGACCCGTTCGCCATGCTGCCCTTCTGTGGGTACAACATGGCGGATTACTGGAATCATTGGCTGTCGTTCTCCCGGCGGGTCCCACCGGACAAGCTCCCGAAGATCTTCTACGTGAACTGGTTCCGCAAGGGAGCGGATGGACGATTCCTCTGGCCGGGATTCGGCGAGAACTCCCGCGTGCTGCAATGGATCTTCGAGCGCAGTGCCGGACGCGGTGACGCGGTGCAAAGCCCCATCGGATGGATCCCGACCTTGGACGCGATCGACCTCGATGGCCTGGAAATGGCCGAAGGCGACATGGCAACGCTTCTTGACGTCGACCCGCTGGAGTGGAAGAGCGAGGTTCGGCTGATCGCGAGCTACCACGAGCAATTCGAGGACCACCTCCCCGTTGAGTTGTCGCGCCAGCTCGACGCGCTCGAGGAGCGCCTGCAACAGCGCTAGGAGCGGCCACGACGCGCGCCGTCCCTTACTCTCTGCCGACGGCGGCTCTACGCCGCTGTGGAGAGGGTCGAGGGCCGGTCCTCGCCGGAGAGGGAGGCACCCAGTGCTCGAGGGTGAAAGCGGGATGCTCGTGCCCGTCGACGATCCGCAGGACGTCCGTCTCGTCGAGTACCGCGATCTCAACGATGCGAGCATTCGCCAGCGTCGTGAGGCCGAGGACGCCATCTTCGTCGTGGAGGGCCGGATAGCGGTACGCCAGCTGCTGTGCTCGTCGTATCAGGTGCTTTCGCTCCTCGTTGACGACCACCAAGCGGCTGCCGTACCCGACCTCGTCGACGCGGTTCGGGCCAGAGGCGCACCGGTGTACGTGGGGCCGAGGGAGGTGGTTGCCGCCACCGTCGGCTTTCCCCTGCATCGCGGCGTGGTCGCCGTGGCGCGCCGACCACCGCTGGCCGATTCCGGGCGACTGATCGCGGCGGTCCTGGAGACGGGCCCGAAGGGAAGGCCGCCGCTGTTCGCGGTGATCGAAGGGGTGAACGACCACGAGAACCTCGGGGCGCTCTTCCGCAATGCCGCCGGTTTCGGGGTGGCCGGGGTGCTGCTCGACCCGACCTGCGCCGACCCGCTGTACCGCCGCTCGGTGCGCGTGTCGGTCGGCCACGTGCTGTCCGTTCCCTACGCCCGGCTGGCACCGTGGCCAGCGGAGCTCGCTGAGCTGCGCGCCGCTGGTGTCATGGTCGTCGCACTGTCGCCGAGCGGCGAGTCACGGCCGGAGCGGACGATCGAGACGCTGTCCGAGCGCCTCGCAGGCGCAACGGGCGTGGCAGTCCTGGTAGGGGCTGAAGGGGCCGGGCTCTCCGACGGCGCCCTCGTTGCTGCGGACGAGGTGGTGTCCATCCGCATGGCCTCGGGGGTTGACTCGCTCAATGTGGCGACCGCCGCCGCGATTGCCTTCTACGAGCTCGCCGGATGGTCCGACGGCCGCTGATCCCGATGCTGTCCGAGGCGGCGCGATCCCTTCACACTCCACGGGGGAAGTGGAGAGAGCCGGGCTGAGGTGACAGCGACCCGGCTCCGACCGGCTACTCCTGGGAGGAGAAGGCCGCGTCGAAGTTGCTGGCTGGCGGCGAGAACGTCAGCTTGCGTAGGAAGGCCAAAGACTCCGGCGCCCCGACCATTCGGTCCATCCCCGAATCCTCCCACTCGACGGAGATCGGCCCGTCGTAGCCGATGGCGTTCAGCATGCGGAAGATGTGCTCCCACGGCACGGCCCCATGACCCACCGAGACGAAGTCCCAGCCCCGGCGTAGGTCCCCGAAGGGGAGGTGCGAGGAGAGGCGGCCGTTCCGCCCGTCGAGGTGGGTCACCGACTCCTTGCAGTCGACGTGGTAGATACGGTCGGAGAAGTCGCGGAGGAAGGCAATCGGGTCGAGGTCCTGCCACACGAAGTGGCTGGGGTCGAAGTTCAGTCCGAAGCCGCTCCGATGCCCGATGGCCTCGAGGGTGCGCACGGTCGACCAGTAGTCGTAGGCGATCTCGCTCGGGTGGACCTCGTGGGCAAAGCGCACCCCCTCTTCGTCGAAGACGTCGATGATCGGGTTCCACCGCTCGGCGAAGTCCTCGTAGCCGGCCTCGATCATCTCCGGAGGCACGGGGGGAAAGCCCGCGAGAGTGATCCAGATGGAGGAGCCGGTAAAGCCCACGACGGTCGACACTCCAAAGCGCGCCGCCGCCCGGGCGGTGCTCTCCATCTCGCGGGCAGCCCGCTGGCGCACGCCCTCGGGATCTCCGTCGCCCCACACCCGCGCCGGCAGGATCCGCCGGTGACGCTCGTCGATGGGGTGGTCGCACACGGCTTGGCCGACGAGGTGGTTGGAGATCGCCCAGCAGGACAGGCCGTGGACGGCGAGCTGCTCGCGCTTGTTGTCGCAGTAGTCGTCCTCCTCGAGCGCCCGCCCCACGTCGAAGTGGTCGCCCCAGCAGGCGAGCTCTAGCCCGTCGTAGCCCCAAGAGGCCGCTTTCTCCGCCACCGCGTCGAGCGGGAGGTCGGCCCACTGGCCGGTGAACAGGGTCATGGGGCGGGCCATGGCTCAGTCCTTCGCGAAGGCGTCGGCGCCGGCCGTGCGCACGAGATAGTCCCGAGACTGCGCGAGCAGCGAGGTGACCTTGTCGAAGGGCCACCCAGCGGTCCCGTGGCACTTGAGGGCGGCGATGCCGTCGTAGCCGAGACGGGACAGGGCACGCAGAATCAAGCCGTGGTCCAATGTGCCCCCCACCCGGGGCAGCTGCTCCTCGCCCGGCCCGAAGTTGAGGCCGTCCTCGCCGCGCCGGTAGCTCGAGCTGATGTCCCACACGTAGCAGTAGCCGAGCTTCTTGCGCTCGAGGAGCCAGGTGGCCACCTCGATGATCGACTCCTCCATCACCCACAGGTGCGAAGGGGCCATGCAGACCTTCAGGTTCGGATGGTCGAGTTCGGTCACGAGCCGCTTGATCTGGGCGAAGGAGTCCACGCCCTCCTCCCAGCGCTCGGCCTCGTGGCCGCCGGCCTCGAAGTCCGCGCTGAAGGGCACGGTGAGGTGGTTCTCGACGCAGATGTCCACCCCGTTCCGCCCCGCCTCTTCGAGCAGGGGCGGCAGGAAGTGGTCCACGAAGTCGGCGAAGGTCGCCTCGCAGTCGAAGATCACCCGGCCGGCGCCCACCGCCGCGGCGAAGCGCACCCCCTGGGCGATCTCTTCTTGGGACTTGCCGTACATCGTCACGCCCGAGGCGCGCAGTCCCAGCCGGTCCAAGGTGGCGAGCACCTCGGCGGGGGAGTCCTTGCCCACATCGACGTGATGGGCGAGCGGGGGCGCGGAATCCCAGAGGTTGATCCACCTGAACCCCAGGTCGGCCACCGCCTGGGCGGTTGTGCCCAGCGAGAAGTCGTGGAATGGCAGGCTCTCGATCCCGAATTGCATCTTGCTCATTCCTCTCCCGCCCGCGGGGACGGGCGCCGGACCTTCTGGCCCCTCAGCTGACGAACACAACCTTCTCGGTCTCGCGGGCGTCGAAGGCGCGGAAGGCCTCGGCGGCCTCTTCTAGACCGACGGTGCCCGAGACCAGATCCTCGAGCGGGAGGCGGCGAGCCACGGCGAACGCCGCCAGCTCGTCGTATCGCCACCGGGGGAAGTACCAGCCGCCCCGTACCCGAGTGAGCTTGCGGATGATCTGGTTGCTCGGGTCGAGCGTGGTCTCGGTCCGCTCGCCCACGAAGTAGACGTCGGCCTCTGGACGGACGGCGTCGAGGGCACCGATCTGGCCTTCCGCGGAGCCCGAGCAGTCCACCGCCAAGTCGGCGCCCTCGCCGAGCCAGTTCTTGGCCCGCCGCTCGGCGAACTCCTCGGGGGAGAGGGCGGCGGCGGCACCGAGCCGCAGGGCCCGCTCCCGGCGGGCCGCCAGCGGGTCGACGGCGACCACGTAGGCCCCGAGGGCGCTGCCCACCATGACCCCGGCGTTGCCCATCGGCCCGAGACCGAAGATCACGGCCGTGCTCGCCCCGCCGACGCCGACCTCCCGCTGGAGGTGGAACTGGGTCCCCACCATGTCGGTAAGCACGGCCCCCCCGAGATACGAGATCTCGGGGGGAAGCACGAGGCAGTTCCCGGCCGGGAGCACGAAGAGTTCCGCGTCCCCGCCGTCGAAGTCGAACCCCATGCACCGCCACTGGGCGCACAGCATCCACGCCCCGGAGGTGCAGTGGCGGCAGTGACCGCACCCCACGGCCAGGTACCCCGCCACGCGGTCCCCGACGGCCACGCCCTCGACCTGCTCGCCGATGGCGACCACGTCACCGGCTGCCTCGTGGCCCGGGACGACCTTGCCCCCGGCAGTCTCACCGCCGACGATGGGCGTGCCTCGATAGAGCGACATGTCGCTGCGGCAGATTGCGGACGCCCGCATGCGCACGACGACCTCGCCCGGGCCCGCGGAGGGCTCGGGACGCTCTGCCAACTCGACCCGGCCGTCGCCCGGAAGAAGCACCGCCTTCATGCGCTCACCCTCATTTCGTCGTGCCGTCCTCTCGCCGCCCAAAGGCGAACGTTTCGACCCTGTTGCACCGACTGGCTCACTTGACCGCCCCGAGGGTCAGCCCGGAGACGATGCGCCGGCGCACGATGAGCGCCAGGATGACCATCGGCGCCGAGATGAGCACCGAGGCCGCGCTGAGCTGGGACCACTGCGTGCCGTACATGCCGGTGAAGCCGAGCACGGCCACGGGCGCCGTCTCGGTCGAGCCGTTGGTCAGGCTGACGGCGAAGATGAACTCGTTCCAGGTGAGGATCGCCGTCAGGATGGCCCCGGTGGCCACCACCGGGACGGCGAGGGGAAGCACCACCTTCCACAGCACGCGCCATCGTCCGGCCCCGTCGACGAGGGCGGCCTCCTCGACCTCGAGGGGGATCTCCTGGATGCCGCGGCGAACGAGCCACACCACGATCGGCAGGTTGAAGGAGATCTCCGGGAGGATCACGCCGGGGTAAGTCCCGAGGGCATGGATGCGGTTCTCGAGGAAGAAGACCGGCACGATCGTGACGATCGACGGGAACATGTAGGTCGACAGGATCCAGGAGCTGAGGAATCGTCCAGGACGGAACTTGCGCAGCGTGAGACCGTAGGCGGCCATCGTGCCAATCAGGGTGGTGGCCGCGGTGATCGCCACCGTGATGATCACGCTGTGCAGGAGCAGCTGGCTGAAGGGGGGGTTCTCCCCGGTCCCGTTCCACACCGCGGTGAAGTTGGAGAAGGTCGGCGAGAACGACCAGCTCGGTGGGATGGAGATGGCGGCGTTCTCCGGCTTGATCGAGGTGACGAGCACGAAGACGAACGGGATCGCCGAGAGCGCGATCCACGCCCACATGCCGAGCTGGCCCAGCCACGCGCCGAGCGGGCTGGGCCGCCCGCTGCGAAGAGCGACGCTCACGAGACCCCTCGCTCGTGCTCTGCGTAGTGACCGATCGTCTTCAGCAGCAGGGGAGTGAGCAGCAGCAGCACAACGAGGAGCATGACGGCGATCGCCGCGCCCTGGCCGATGCTGAAGTCCTGCATCACCAGTCGGTAGATCTGCAGGTTCACCGTCTCGGTCCCGGTACCGGGGCCACCGTTGGTGAGGATCAGGAAGATGTCGAAGGTCTTGAAGGATTGGATCACCCGCAGCACCGCGGCGATCGCCAGGAACGGCGTGAGCATCGGCAGGGTGATGTAGCGGAAGCGCTGCAGGGCACTGGCCCCGTCGACTCGGGCCGCCTCGACGACGTCGGTGCGCAGGCTCTGCAGGCCGGAGAGGACGACGAGGGCTACGAAGGGCGTCCACTCCCACACGTCGAGGCCGATCAGAGAGATCCAGGCGGTAGTGGGGTGCGAGAGCCATTGGATGGGCTGGTGGAGCCCGAAAGAGCGCAGGTAGTAGTCAATCCAGCCGTAGTTGGGGTCGAGCAGCGAGCGGAAAACCAGGGCGGACACCGCCGGAGTCGTGGCGAAGGGCACGATGAGCAGGGCTGCGGCGAGCCGGTTCCCCCGCACGCGCCGGGCCAGCGACACGCCGAGGGCGATGCCGGCCACGAGCTCGATCCCCACCGACACCGCGACGTAGCCCACCGTGCGCAGGAGGTCGGGAAGAAAGTCGTAGGTCGAGAAGGCGTCGCGGTAGTTGAGCCACCCGACCGCCTGATTCCCGGTGCCGAAGCTGCCGATCCGATAAAAGCTGACCCAGAACACGTAGACGCCCGCGGCGATGGTCATGGCCACAAGGACCGCCAGCGTCGGGGCCACGAGCAACCACGCCATTCGAGAGTCGCTCCCGAGCCGGGCCCGGTGGCGGGGGGCACAGGAGGTGGCCCCGCCTCCCCGCCCGCGCCCGAAGGCGCGGGCGGGGAGGCGCAGCTCCACCTCGTTGGCGACGCTCACGGCAGGCGGACCAGAGGGGCCGGGTCCGTCACCGTCAGGCCACGGAGCCGTGGTAGCCGAGGGAGTTCAGCACCTTGACCACCCCGCTCGCCGTCTTCACCATGTCGGGCTTCGGCGAGCCGCTTCCGGAGGCGGCGTTGTTGACCCCAACGGCGATGGGCTGGGTCACCTGGCTGTAGTCCTTCACCCGGGCACGACCCACGCCCGACGCCAGGGACTGCTGCAGGATCGGGTAGAAGTTGCCGAAGGACTTCGTCACTGCTGCGCTCTTGTGCGCCGCCGCGAAGGCAGAGTTGCGCGTCGGGTGCAGCTCTTGGGTCAGCATGGCCGTCTGGGCCTTGCCGCTCGTCAGCCACGCGATCACCCGGTACGCCCACGCCTTGGTGTTCGAGTCCTTGGCCATGGGGATCGACAGCTGCCACGTCCCGAAGTGCGGGGCATTGGTGACCTTCTTCGGGACCATGGCGTAGCCGATCGAGCCGGAGACGTTCGAGCTCAGCGACTGCGGGCTGTAGTTCATGGTCATGGCCGTCTGCCCCGAGCTGAAGAGCGACCCCGCGGTGTCCCACGACGCCGAGGTGGCTCCGGGCGGGGTCACCCGGTACTTGCGGATCAGGTCGACGTAGAACTGCAGGGCGGCCATCGCCTCGGGGGTCGACACCGTCACGCCGAACTGGTCGTTGATGAGGTGGCCGTCGCCACCGAACGAGCCGACGAAGGTCTTGAAGTCGTCGATGTCCCAGTCGCCGACGCCAGCCATCAGCGTGGTCCCGTAGAGCTTGCTGCTCGGCCGGGTGAAGAACTGGGCCACCTGCAAGAACTCGTCCCAGGTCACGGGGACCGCCAGCTCTCGCCCGTACTTCGCCTTGAACTTGGCCTTCTCGGTGGCCGACTCGAAGAGGTCCTTGCGGTACGCCATGGTCAAGGCGTTGGCCTGGATGGGCAGCCCGAGGATCTCGAAGCCGTTCTTCACGATGGCCTTGGGGTCGACCATGGCCCCGGCGTGCGGATAGTGCTTGGACGGCTGGTTCACGTTGTACACGGTGGTGTCGTAGAAGACCTTCGGGATGAAGTCGCCCACGTCGATGGAGATGCCCTTGTTGAGGGACGAGTTCGTGAGGTAGGGCGTGAGCGGCTCCAGCACGTGGGTGAGCGTCGGCGTCCACGGGGTGTCGCACACGAAGATGTCGTAGGCGGGACTGCTCGTGGCGAGCTGAGCGAACGTCTTCTGCTGGAGGGCGTCGTAGGCGAGGTTCGTCACGACGACGTCCACCCCGAGGTCGTGCTTGAGCATCGGCAGTACCGCGGCGATCGCCGCCCCATCGGACTGGTTGCCCGCGTAGAGCATGGAGAGGCTCGTCGGCTTCGGCCCGAGGGTGGCCGCCGGCCGGGAGGCACCCACCCGCAGGCGCGGGTAGCTCATCATCTTGCCGCCGACCACGGCGCCGGCGGAGAGGGCGGCTGCCCCTTTGAGGAAGCCTCGCCGGCTCAACTCCGTACCTTGGCTGTTGCCGCCCGACTGGAGGCCGCCTTGCTGGTCTTCGTGCATGTTTCCCCCTTTTGCTTGGGACCTCGCTGATGAGGCCAAGATCTTTCGGCGCTCGCTCGCGCGAGCGCTCGGGTCTTTCGTGTAGATCCCGTCGATGGCGAGCCAGGTGGCGCCGATCACGCCGCTCTGGCCTGCGAGCTCGCACGGGTCGATGCGCAAACTGCGAGTGGCGAGCGGCAGCGAGCGCCCGTAGACCTGGCGCCGGATTCCGGCGATGAAGAAGTCACCGGCCTGCGCCACGCCGCCCCCGATCACGACCTTCGCCGGGTTGAGCGTGTTGACGACCGTGGCGAGCATCGAGCCGATCAGCTCGGCCGCGTGATCGAGAATGTGCATGCAGGCGGCGTCGCCCCGCTGGGCGCAGCGGGCGACGTCCTCCGCGCTCAGCACGCCGCGGCTCGCGAGCAGCTCCTCCAACATGGCGCTCTCGCCTCGCTCCGCCGCCTGCACCGCAGCCCGGCCGATGGCGGCCCCTCCGGCGAGCGCTTCGAGGCAGCCGAGCTTGCCGCAGCGACAGCGCTCGTTCTCTCCCTCGCTCACCTGGATATGGCCGACGTCGCCGGCGCAGCCCTCGGCGCCGCGAAGGATTGTGCCGTCAACGGTGACGCCCGCGCCGATGCCGGTGCCCACCTTGACGGCGATCCCGACCCGGCATTCCTTCAGGCCCCCGGCGCGGACCTCCCCGAGCGCCATCACGTTGACGTCGTTGTCGATCCAGGCGGGGACGCCGTAGCGGTCCTCGAGGTAGGAGCGGACCGGGTAGCCGTCCCACGCAGGCATGAGGGGCGGGGCCACCGCCACGCCCTCGTCGAAGGCGACCGGGCCGGGAAGTCCCATGCCGATGCCCAAGATGTCCGAACCGGCCTCCGCCGTCGCGCCCACCACCTCGTCCATCAGGGAGACGATGTGGGCGAGGGCCTCCTCCGGCTCGACGTCGATGTCGAGCGAGGCCTCTCGCTGGTGGAGGATCCTGCCGGCCATGTCCGAACGCGCCACCTTGAGGCCGGACACGCCAACGTCGACGGCGAGGATCCCGCCGCTCTCGCCGCGGATGCGCAAGCGGCGGGGCGCGCGGCCCCCGGTCGAGAGGGTGTGCTCGCTGTCGTCCACCAGCCCAAGGCTGATGAGCTCGTCCACCCTGCGGGCCACGATGCTGGCGCTGAGGCCAGTGTGCACAGCGATCTCGCGCCGGGTGCGCGCCCGGCCGAGGCGGATGGCGTCGAGCACGGCTTGGCCAGAGGCGGTCCCCGCCGCTGCCTGTGAGAGGAGCGGGTGCCGCTTGCTCACCCGGCCCGTCGGGCTCATCGCCGTACCCGCCCGGCCAGCTGCGTCGGCTCGACCCGCATCCAGGCACGCTCGGCATGGCTGGCGAGCACCGCCTCGGTGATCGCCACGGCCCGCAGGCCGTCGGCCAGGCTGGGATGGGTGGGTACGCCGCCGCTCACGCTGGCGTGGAAGTCCGAGCACAGGCTCGTGAGGGCGTCGATCCATCCCTCGGGGTGTCCCGGCGGAAGCGCCAGCAGTGCCGGGTTGGCCGTGACCGGTCCCCGCTCCCACAGCTCGCTCGGCCGCTCCCGGCGTCCGATGTGCAGCTGGTTGGGGACTTCCTGGTTCCACGAGAGCGATGCCTGCGCCGCGTCGACCTGGATGTGCAGGCGGTTCTTGCTCCCCGGGCTGACTTGGGAGAACGCCGAGCTGACCTGAATTCCCCCAGCCGTGCGCGCCAGGACCCCGGCGAGGACCTCGCCCGCTGCGCGACGGACGGCGCTCGAACCGCCGAGGGCGGGGTGCCGCACGGGATGGACGGTGCCGAGATCGGCACACACCGTCGCCACCTCATCGCCCACGACATACTCGACGAGGTCGAACCAGTGCGAGCCGATATCGGCCATCACGGTGGAAGGCCCTCCGAGATCGGCGTCGAGCCGCCAGTTCCAGTCCGAGGGGAGCGACAGCCAGTCCTGGAGATAGCCCCCGTGCACCTGGTGCACCGGGCCGAGCTCCCCCGACGCCAGGAGGGATCGGAGGTAACGCACCGCGGAGTAGCTGCGGTAGTTGAAGGCCACGCCCGTGACGAGCCCGCTGGCGCGAGCGGCGTCGACCACCTTGGCCGCATCGACCGAGCTCGTGGCGAGGGGTTTCTCGCACAGGAGGTGACGCCCAGCGGCGATCGTCGCCAGGTTGACCTCGGTGTGGATGCCGGTGGGGGTGCAGTTGTGGACCACGTCCACCTGCTCATGACCGACGAGCTCCCGCCAGTGGCCGAGGGCGAGCGGAAGGGCGTGCTTGGCGGCGAAGGCGGCCGACGCCCCAGGTGATGATCCGGCCACCGCCGTCACCACCACACCGGGCAGCCGGCGCAGGGCGGAGGCGTGCGCGCCCGCCATCAGGCCGGTGCCCACGATGCCGACTCGAGTGGGCCGCTCAGCGCTCCGCTCCGTCCCCTCCATAGGCGGCGACCATAACGTCATTCGGCGCACAGTTCAAACACGCCGTGTGCTACTTTGTCCACTTTTTATCCAAAGCCAGGCCACGTTCTTCTTTTCAAAAGTGTGCATCGCTGCGGCGCGCATTGGGCGGAAGGCCGAGGCAAGCCGCGTCAGGCCGCCGGCCCGCAAACGTGGCCCATTGCTGCGCTCGCCTCTGTCTGTCGGCCTAGAGCGCCAACTAGGGGGCCACGGCCTCCTGCAGGGCAGCCGGCGCCCGGCAGGCAATGAGCTCGCCACGGGTGGCGAGGTCACGCAGCGCCGCGCCCTTGTCGCCGGCCAGGAGGAAGGACCTGGCCTCGCCGAGTTTCGTGAACAGCGCCACCGAGCACGGGCGGTGGCGCTGCTCTACCCACGAGACGAGCTCGCGAGCACGGTCCTCGAGCGAGCCGCTTTTCTCGAGCTCTGACGGGTCCGCCGTCGTGACCACGTCGACGCGACGGTCGGCGTCGAACCCGAGGACGAGGGACGCCCACAGCTCGTCCCCGTCGAAGATCCCGAAGACGACGGTGGAGTCGGCCGGCACGAACTTGTGGACGGCGTCCTTCACGTCCTCGTAGCTGGAGCCGAGGCGCCACTGGAGCCCGAGCGTGCTCCGTGGGGGCTCGGGCCGGGTGACGATCCCCTGTGGGTACTCCTCGAGCAGCGCGTAGGAGCGGTGTACGAACTCGTCGAGGTCCTCCTCCGGGCTCCACGTCGCCTGGAATCGGCCGAAGTACTCGTCGAAGGCCCGCCGCTCGAACACGGCCACGAAATCCACCGACTCCTGGTTATCTCGGTAGAGCTGGTCAGCCAAGGCGTGTGGGTCGCCGACCCGGCTGACGGCGCCGAGCACGGGCAGACGATCGGAGTGCACGAGCTTCAGCACCTCTCCGTCTTCGTGGATGACCACGATGCGACGCCTGCCCTTCGCGGAGTCCAGCAGCAACGCTTGGAGATTGCGCCAGTGGTCGACGTCGATGTCCTTCATGAGTACGTCCTGGTGCAACATGGTTGCGCTCCTTGGCCTAGCGGCGGGCTTCGTAGACGGCGATCGTGTATGCGGGTATCTCGTCGCGCAGCACGGTCGAGGGGGTGAGCTGGCGTTCTGTCCACAGCTCGTGCAAGAACGTTACCGGGGGGTTGGTCGTGATCTCGGCCGTGATGGCCCCGGCGGTCGGGTTCGCCACAAAGACGAGGGACCGATGACCGCCGTCGGTCGGTCGGTGCACCGTGACGTCGAGGCGCGAGTCGTTGCGGGTGAATCCGATGAGGTCGAGGTCGCCGAGCACGGTGCGCAGCACCGGCTCGAAATCCGCCACCTCGGACAGGTGAACGATGCGGCCCTGACCCACCGCGTAGGTGGTGGCTGAAGGGCCGACCGTCACCGGCGTAGACGAGCGCACCGCCGTCCGCATGGTCTCGTCGGGCCCCATGCGTTCGTCTAGGAAGGGAAGGGTGGGCCCGAGGACAACGGTGCCCCCGCCGGTGGCGAAGTCGACCAGCTTGCGCTGGAGTGCGCCAGCCATGAACTCGAAGGAGCTGACCACCACGGCCCGGAAGTCCCGCCAGCGCTCCAGGCTCGTCCCGGTGTCGGAGAGCAAGAAGGCGAGGCCCGCCTCGCTCAGTCCGTCGAAGGCCTTGGCGAACCACTCCGCCTTGACCATCTGGATCGGGTGTTCGAAGCCCAGCGGGTGCTCGGAGACCGTCATGAAGTTGGGGTACTCCGAGAAGCCGCTCTGGGTCTCAAGGAAGTCGCCCGGGAAGCTCACGAGCACGCTCGCCGCCTCGAGGCGGTCGTAGTCACGGTTGGCGAGGAGCAGCACGTCCGCAGCGCGGCGCATCGAGGCGAGGTCGGCGCCGAGCGCCAGCTCGTTGATCTGGCGGAACACGGCGGCGTTCTCTTCCCGCACGCGACCGTCACTGCGCACCGGCGAGGCCAACCACCGGTCCCGCTCGACCAGCATGTAGCGACTGAAGCCCTTGATCCCCTGCATCAGCGCCGCTTTCGCTACGAACTCCTCGTCGTGAAGGTCGCCAGGGTTCAGGTACCACGGCCACACGCCGGCGATCAGTTCGGGGATATACGGGAAGCGGCTGGTGCCGACCACGTAGGACATCACCGTCTTGACGTGGTGGTAGAGCTCCTTTCGGGAGTAGAGGTCGAAGCCGACGGAGTCGAGCTTCTCCTCAAGCCCGGCCAGGGAGAACGGGGTGGTGAACCCGGAGGCGGCACCCCCCGGTCCGAGGGGGTGCGGGTAGTTGTGGAACAGGGCGATGCCGTCGAGGCCACGGGCCCGCATCATGTCGGCAAGACGCCCGATGGAGTCCACGAGGTAGCGCTCCCGGTATTCGGCCCAGTCGAGGTAGTAGGGGACGTCCTCCTTGCAGCGCCCCTCGAAGCGACGGGGCGGCTCGACGTCGCTGAAGGACCGGTGCTCGGATCGGTACGCCCGGTTGAGGGCGTCGATCTCCTGGTAGCGCTTCTCCAAAAAGGCCTGATAGCGGGCGATCGATGCCGGGTGGAAGTCGGCGGCGTAGGCATTGACGTGAAAGAAATACGCCATCTCGTTGTCGACCTGAGCAGCGAGCAGCCGGCCGTTCGGGTAGGCGTGCTCAGCGAGGATCGGGCAGATGGCGTCGTACCACAGCGCCACCTCCTGGAAGAACTCCTCGGCGGCGTAGCTGAGGGCAGGGATGGGCCGGGGGACCTGGGTGAGGACGGCGGGGGTCCCCTGGGCGTTGCGGGCCTGCAGCTCCGGGTCGGCGAGCACCCGCAGGGGGTAGCCGAACCAGGTCAGCTCGGCGTTGATCTGCGGGCCGGGCCGCACCACGATGTCCATCCCGACCTCCTCGATG
>JAODBN010000188.1 GCA_025463965.1 Acidimicrobiaceae bacterium | reverse complement strand
CTACGGCTCGAGCGCGGCCTCGCACTCGCATGTCCCGGTCGTCGGGATGGCGGTCACGCCGGACGGCGCCGGCTACTGGCTCGCCTACGCCGACGGATCGGTCCGCAACTTCGGCGACGCGCACTTCTTCGGCTCCGCGGTCCACATCCACCTCGTCGCCCCGGTCGTCTCCTTTGCTGCCTCTCCCGACGGGGGCGGCTACTGGCTCGCCGGCCGGACCGGGCGCATCTACAACTTTGGTGACGCCGCTTTCCACGGATCGCTGGCGAGGAACCCGCCCAAGGCGCCGATCCACGTCGTGGCCATCGTTGCGACCATCTTGGTGCCAAAGGCTGCCACGACCCCATGGGTGCACGGAGGTCTCGGCTACGACATCAGCGGCTTCCAGTGCACAAAGAGTGGATCGACCACGGCCGAGGCCGGCCTGCCGAAGACGAGCGCAGTGACCGCCCTCGAGGCGGCCGGGTGGTTGGACAGCGCCGACAACTCCTGCCTCACCTCCGAGGCCGCCTGGGCCACGAGCGTGGCGACCTCCAAGTCGCACCCCTACGACCTGTACCTCTTCCTCAACTCCCCCGGCACCGGCTCGGCTCCGACCAGCCTCGAGTCGAGCGGACCCGCCGGTCGCTGCGCTTCGCTCACCGCCGGCGTGCAGGCCTCGTGCCGTGCCTACAACTACGGGTACAACGGGGCCTCGGAGGCGCTGACCTACAGCGTCAACGAGAAGGCCACCTCGAACCTGTGGTGGCTCGACGTCGAGAACGACGCGCTCTCCTCGACCCAGAACTCGGACTTCTCGCACGGCGTCTACTGGTCCGGGAGCACGTCCCTCAACGACCAGACCATCCAGGGTGCCCTCGATGCCCTCCGCAAGGGCGGGGTCACCGTCGGGATCTACTCGACGAGCGTCCAGTACCCGCGCATCGCCGGCAACTTCGTGCCGAAGGGCCCGAAACTTCCGCTGTGGGTGGCCGGCGCTCCCTGGACCAACCCGCCGTACACCGAGAAGGGCCTGCCCGGGGCGTCCGTGCTCGCGGCGTGGTGCGCGGGGACCGCCTCGTACGCCGGCACCAAGGGCACCGACCTGTTCGCCGGTGGAACCCCGTGGATCCTGCAGGAGACCCCAGGCAACCTCGCGTCGCCCTACGGTCTCGACCCGAACTACGCCTGCTGACGACTCGGCGCCGGGGAGACGCTCTGCGGGAGGGCCTCGGAGAGGTACCCGGTCTACCGGTCGGGAAGGCGGGTGCCCGTTAGGTCGCCGCACCGCTCGAGCAGCCCCTCCTGGAGCTCGACCGAACGGGCGGCCGGGTTCACGTCACCTGGTCGCTGGTGGTAGAAGAGTCCGCCGGTGACGTCGGCGGCAGGATCGTCGCTCACGGCCAACCACGCCTGGGTGAGCGGGCCGAGGGAGAGATCGTCCGATGCGCCCCGGCCGCCCATCTTGGTCGCAACCCATCCGGGGCTCACCGCATTGGAGCGCACGTCCGGCCAGCGACGGGCGACGGCGAAGGCCAGTACGACGTCGAAGAGCTTGCTGTCCGAGTAAGCCTGGGAGCCGTTCCACCGACGTAGCCGCCACTGCAGGTCGTCCAGGTCCGGGTTGCCGCCAAGATGCATCCCCGAGCTCAGGTAGACGAGCCGGTCCGGTGGGGTGACGAGGGCGGTCAGCAGGTACGGGGCGAGGACGTTGACGGCGAAGACGTGCGAGAGCCCGTCGACGGTCTCGGTGCGCTGGACCTCTCGGTAGCCGATCCCGGCGTTGTGGATGACGGCGTCGAAGCGGCCGAGCGCATTGGCCTCCTCGGCGACGCGCCTTGTGGCCTCGATGCTCGATAGGTCGCCGACGACCACGTGTTCGGCGGCAGGGAGCGCTCGGCGGGCGTCGGCGGCCCGCTCGTCGCTGCGGGCGTGCAGGGTGACGGCGTGACCGTCGTTGACGAGCAGCTGGCCGGCCATGAGACCGAGCCCATCGCTCGATCCGGTGATCAGTACTCGTGCCATGGCGATCCTCTCCGAGCCTCAGTGCTTCGTGCGTCGCTCCGGCCGAACGCACCGGTGCCCCGCCGACGCTACGGAACCAACGGCATGGTCTGGGCACTTCGGGGCCCGCCTCGCCGGGCTGGCACGACAAGGCCGTAGGTGCGAGCGCGAAGTAGCGTCGCCGCGGTGGGGCCGTACGGACGCGAGGTTGAAGGCCGCGTGCTGATCGACTCGGATCTCGGGGCGCGAGGGATCTGGCGTATCGCGCCGGCCGCGGAGACGAATGCGCCGGACGTAGCCACTTGGAGGGCGATTCGAGCAGCGAACAATCCGCCAGCCTTTGAGAGCCTCCTCAGTGCGTCGCTCCTCGCGGACCTCCAGAGCTGGAACGACAACGGAGACCCGCTCTACGGAGGAAGGGCCGTCGACTCGGACGAGACCCGCGCAGCTCGACAGCGGTACCGACTGGAGGGCAAGCACCTTGCCGAGCGCGTGCAGGACGAGCTCGGTCCGCGCTGGGAGGTGCTGTACAACGGCGGCGTGGACGGCTGGGCGTGGACCTTCGTCCTTCCCTACTGGACGACGGAACCGAGCGATTCCCTGTCCGAGTTCGGTTGATCGCCACTACCAGAGCCCCGGGACGAGGCGGTAGCGCGAGCTGCGCGCATACGCCACGAACGATGGAAAAGACGCCGAGAGGAGCCGCTCCTCGCGGCGGATCCGTGCCACTTGTAGGGCGATCACCGTCACCTCTCCGAGCGCCGTGGTGAGATGCGCGGCGGCGATGAGCACGCCGAGCGACATCATCAGCTCGGCCAAGTAGACCGGGTGGCGCACGTGGCGATAAGGGCCTCGGGTGACCAGTTCCCTCGCTTCTGGGGCGAACGAGAAATTGCTCCCGAGGATCGCGATGGACCGAACGGCGAGTACGGCCCCGAGCACGGTGATGACCAATGCGGCCCAGGCGACGCTGGTCGGAACCCGGAACAGTGCCGGCCCGGACGGAACGAGCGCGCCGAGCCCGACGAGGAGGAAGCTCGCCACCATTGCCGCCCCGTGAGCAAAGACCGTGTCGTCCCGGGCGAGCGGAGGACGAGCATCGAGGACGAGCACGGCCGTCGGGACAGCGAGGAAGATCACATACAAGCTCCCGCGAAGAACAAAGAGGGCGACGACCCAACCAGGGTGGTGGGCGAAGAAGGACAAGTCACGCCCGAGCGCCTCGAGCTGCCACGCGATGAGCCAGGCGAGCAGCCCTGCCGGCATCGCGCGGGTGAGCACCCGTCTCGGAGTCCATCGCGACGTCATGGCGAGCTCCCGTTGCTCTACGGGTCGGGCCGCAGTGCGGATGCCCGCGATGCTCAGCCTCCCCCGGCGGCCGTGCCCGAAGCCCCGGAGGCCCCTCCGGCCCCTGCCCCCCGGCCTGCGAAGCCCGAGCTCACACCGGCCGCAGTTGCCGAGACCGACGAAGCGGTCATCGTTCCCTTCGAGACCTTGGAACCCTGCACGACCACCGTGTCGCCCGGCTTCAGGGCCGAGAGGGTGGACTTGGCGTTGCGGCTGACGGTCGCGGAGGGACTGAGCGACACCTTGACCAGGCTGCCGGTCGCCGTCGTGACATACAGCGCGCTCCCGATGATGTCGGTGACCGTGCCCACGGTCGAGGTCGCCGACCCCGCCGAGCCGAACGCGGCAGCCCCTCCGGCGCCACCCGCCGCGCCGCCGCGCGTGAATCCCGCACGGGCGGCGAACGAGCGTGTCGACGAAGCGGCGCTCGTGCCGCCTTCGTTCTTCTGCAGGTACGTCCCGCCCCAAAAGCCGCCAGCAAGCAGGAGCACGCCGGCGAGCACGGCCGTCGACTTTCGCAGTCGCAGGCCGGTCCGTACCTGCTGGGTCGGCCAGTCGAGGTCGCCGATCTGGTCAGGGCTCTCGTCCTCGCCGAAGCGGGGCAAAAGAACTTCTGTCGTGACGGGGTCCAACTGGGTTGTCACGAGGTCGTTGGGGGAATCAGGGCCGGACACGCGACCTACCTCTCACTCGTAGCGGAGCGCGTCGATCGGTCGGAGCGACGCAGCTCGATTTGCGGGATAGAAGCCGAAGAAGACGCCGACGATGACGGAGACGCCGAGCGCGAGGAAGATCGAATAGGGCGCCACCACGGGCGTCACGCCGTCGATACGAAAGCGCGAGCCGATCAGCCCGAAGGCCACGCCGGCGACACCTCCGAGGAGCGAGAGCAGGACCGCCTCATAGAGGAACTGCGCGAGGATCACCGACTTCTTGGCGCCGATCGCCTTTCTGATGCCGATCTCCCGGGTCCGTTCGGTGACCGTCACCAGCATGATGTTCATGACGCCGATCCCTCCGACGAGGAGCGACACACCGGCCACGGCCGCCAGCAACACGGTGAAGGTGCTGGAGGTGGACTGGGCGGTGCTGAGCAGGCTTGCCTGGTTGATCACGGTGAAGGGCAGGCTCGCCACGGTGGTGTTGTTCGCCGCGGCGAGGATGCTCTCGACCTCGCTCTGGGCGAGATCGAGCGTGGCGGACGACTTTCCCTGCACGAGGAGCTCGGTGAACGACGATGACTCGCCGGTCAGTTCGTCCTGCACGGCGGTGTAGGGAGCGATCACCACGTTGTCCTGGTCTTGCACGCCGGTGGATCCCTTGGTGGCGAGCACGCCGACCACCTGGAAGCTCGACGAGCCGAGCTGGATGGTCTGGCCGATCGGGTTTGCGGTGCCGAACAGGTCGCTCACGACGGTCTGGCCGATCACCGCGACGCGGGCGCGGCTCGTGACCTCGGCGGTGGTGATCGAGCTCCCCGCCTGCACCGTGTACGAACCCGCCGTGAGATAGGAGGGCGTGCTCCCGGTCACGGTCGTGCCCGGGTCGCTCGCCCCGTTGTAGGTGGCGGTGACCGAGGTCGAGGCCACGGGGGAGA
>JAODBN010000100.1 GCA_025463965.1 Acidimicrobiaceae bacterium | reverse complement strand
GCTCTTTTTCATCGCAGCCACCGCCGAGGCGAACCGGCCGCCCTTCGACCTGTCCGAGGGCGAGTCCGAGCTCGGTGGCGGCTACCACACCGAGTACTCCTCGATCCGCTTCGCCCTCTTCTTCCTCGCCGAGTTCATGAACACCGTGACGCTGTCGGCGATCATCGTGACGTTGTTCTTCGGCGGGCCGGACGGTCCCGGCTTCCACGTCGTGCGCTGGCTGTGGCCGATCCTGTGGTTCCTCGGCAAGACCGTGGCGTTCTGCTACATCCAGGTGTGGATCCGTGCCGCGCTTCCCCGGCTGCGCTACGACCAGCTGATGGACCTCGGCTGGAAACGGATGATCCCGCTCTCGTTGGGATGGCTCCTTGTGGTCGCCGCGTTCATCTGGTCCGTCGCGTGGGGCTTCGCCGTCGCCGGAGGTTGTGTCGTGGCCGGCCTGCTGCTCGCCCGTTCGGTCCAGGTCTCCCGCCAGCGCCAAGAAGCGCGAGAGGTGGAGCTCGCCGGCCTCGTGGCGCCCCGGCCCTCCGCGGTGGACTTGCAGCGCTTCACCCCGCCCGACAAGGTCAAGGGCTAACCGATGGCGAACCTTCACTTCTTCGGTGGCTTCAAGCAGGCGATCAAACAGGTCGTCGAGCCCCGCGTCACCACCGAGTATCCGAAAGAGAAGCGGCCAAAGCCACCGCGCGCGCACGGCCGGCACGTCCTCAACCGGTACGAGGACGGCATGGAGAAGTGCATTGGTTGCGAGCTGTGCGCAGCGGTGTGTCCGGCGGACTGCATCTACGTGCGTGGCGCGGACAACCCTGAAGACGCTCCGGTCTCCCCGGGCGAGCGCTACGGGTTCGTCTACGAAATCAACTATCTGCGCTGCATCCACTGCGACCTGTGCGTGGAGGCCTGCCCGACCGAGGCCATCACCGAGACCAAGTTGTTCGAGTTCTCCTTCACGAGCCGAGCGGACGCCATTTACACCAAGGCGGAGCTGCTCGTCGACGACGACGGCCGTCCTCGCCAGCTGCCGTGGGAGGACTGGCGCGCGGGTGAGGACCTGTTCACCTCCGGCTGGATGCGTGCCACCTCGCCGTCGGGCGCGGCTGCCTACGAGGGCGAGGTGCAGTGGTCCGGCGAGCTCGGCTACGGGGTGCGCGCCGCCGAGGCAGGCCAGAGCGGAACGCGCGACGACGCGGCGACCGGGAACTTCTCGATCCGCAAGACCCTCGCCAACAAGATCCCCGTCCGCTTCGGCGGAAAGGTCCGCTGATGGGCGCAGGACTTCTCGCCGCGGCAACGCTGCCCGACGCGATCACCTTTGCCATCGCGGCGGTGATCACCGTGATCGGCGCCCTCGGGGTGGTGCTCGGGCGCAACCCGGTGCATGCCGCGCTGATGCTCGTCATGACGCTGTTCGGGGTGGCCGTCCTCTTCGTCGAGGAGAACGCCCAGTTCCTCGCGGCCGTCCAGGTCATCGTGTACACGGGCGCAATCGTCGTGCTGTTCTTGTTCGTGATCATGCTGATCGGGGTCGACCGCCAAGAGCAGGTCTTCGCCGACGGCTTCTTGGCAAAGCGAGCAGTGCCCTTCATCGTCGGACTGCTGGTGCTCGCCGAGGTATTGGTGCTTGCCCACCAACGGTGGGTGACCGGGGCCCACTCGGTGTCGGGCTCGCTCAACGGCGGCGGCTCGAACGTTGCCGTCCTCGGCCGCTCCATCTTCACCACGTACCTGCTCCCCTTCGAGGTCACCTCCGCGCTGCTTGTCGTGGCGGTGATCGGGGCGGTCGTCCTCGCACGCCGTCCCGCCCGGGCGGCCCGACACGAGCGCGAGCAGGCGGCCGGTAGTCCCGAGGCGGCAGGCGCCCCGGTGCCGGGCCCCGATCCGAGCGAGTTGAGCGACGACTTCGAAGCCGAGGGCGGCCTTTCTTCGGGCCGCGGCGGCGTTTCCGCACCGACGGGCGGCTCTTCGGGCGACTCCCAAGGCGAAGGCGGGGTGGTACGGCGATGACCGTCCATGCGTCCTGGTATCTCGTTCTGGCTGCGATCTTGTTCAGCATCGGCGCCATCGGCCTGCTGGTGCGTCGGAACGTGCTCGTGATGTTCATGTGCATCGAGCTGATGCTGAACGCGGCCAACCTGACTTTCGTGACCTTCGCCCGGGCACTCAACGACGTGGGTGGCCAGGTGGCGGTGTTCTTCGTCCTCGTTGTCGCGGCGGCCGAGGTCGTGGTCGGCCTCGGCATCATCGTGGCAATCTTCCGCCGCAAGGTCGGGGCGACCGCCGACGACCCCCACATCCTGAAGGGTTGAGCCCGCCCCAGTGATCCACGCCGCGTTTCTCATCCCACTCCTGCCGCTGGCGGGCTTTGCCGTGCTGGTGCCCTTCGGTCGCCGCCTCGGCAACCCCTGGGCGGGCTGGTTCGCCACGGCCATGGTGTTCGCCTCGTTCGTGGTGACGATCCTCGTGTTCGCCGGCCTCTTCCAACACGCACCGGCGGACCGGGCCTTCACCCAGCACTGGTTCACCTGGTTCCAAGTCGACCGGCTGAAGGTCAACGCCGGCCTCTACGTCGACCCGCTGTCGATGACGATGGCGGCCTTCGTGACCGGGGTCAGCACGCTCATCCACCTCTACTCCATCGGCTACATGCAGCACGACCGGGACTTCTCCAAGTTCTTCGTCTACCTGAACCTGTTCGTGTTCTCGATGCTGATGCTCGTGCTCGCCGACAACTTCGTCCTCTCCTTCCTCGGCTGGGAAGGCGTGGGAGTGTGCTCGTACTTCCTGATCGCGTTCTGGTTCGAGCGGCCCGCCGCGGCGAGCGCCGGCAAGAAGGCGATGATCTACAACCGGATCGGCGACGCGGGCTTCCTGCTCGCCATCTTCTTGATCTTCGAGCGGACAGGGAGCGTCGAGTACACGACGGTCTTCTCCCGGCTGGGCCACGTTCCGACCTCGAGCTTGATCGCCATCGGCCTTCTGCTCTTCCTCGGCGCCGCCGGAAAGTCCGCCCAGATCCCGCTGTTCCCCTGGCTGGCGGACGCCATGGAGGGCCCCACCCCGGTGTCGGCGCTCATCCACGCCGCCACGATGGTGACGGCCGGCGTCTACCTCATGTGCCGGATCAACCCGATCCTCCACGCTGCGCCGGACGCGGCCCACGTGGTCGCCTGGGTGGGCGCGATCACCGCGTTCGTGGCGGCCAGCATCGGCTGCGCCCAGAACGACATCAAAAAGGTGCTCGCCTACTCGACGGTCTCCCAGCTGGGCTACATGTTCCTTGCGGCGGGCTCGGGGGCCTACGTCGCGGCGATCTTCCTCATGCTGACCCACGCCTTCTACAAGGCCCTCCTCTTCCTCGGTGCCGGCTCGGTGATCCATGCCATGAACGACGAGCAGGACATCAAGACGATGGGGGGACTCGCCAAGCTGATGCCGCTGACCGCGGGAACCTTCCTCGTCGGCTGGCTGGCGATCGCCGGCGTGCCGCCCTTCAGCGGGTTCTGGTCCAAGAGCGAGGTGCTCGAGAGCGCATGGCGCCTCAGCCCCGCATTGTGGGCGATCGGCGCGCTCACCGCCGTTCTCACCGCCTACTACATGGGACGCGAGTACTTCCTCGTCTTTCTCGGTCAGCGCCGCTGGGAGGAAGGTCGTCGGAGCGGCGACGGCCACCAGCACGCGACCGCCTTCGCTGGCGCGCCCGGCGGCTCGCCCGCAGCACTCGACCCGGCCGCTCAGACGCACGGCCACGGCGCGGGCGTCGACCCCGGCGCGATCGGAGCACGCAGCACCGAGGAGTCCGGCACCGAGCCGGGTCACACCGACGAGCCCCTGCATCCGCACGACCCGGGTTGGGTGATGTCGTTCCCGCTCGTGGTGCTGGCGGTGCTCGCCATCTTCGGCGGCTTCATCGACCTGCCGTTCCACCCCAACTTCGTGCTCCTCGAGAAGTGGCTCGATCCGGTCTTCGGTCACACCCTCTTGCAGACCCACTACAGCCTCGGCGAGGCATGGGCCTTCGCCATCGTCGATGCTGCGCTCGCAATCACCGGAGTACTCGTGGCCGCCGCGCTGTGGCGGAACCGCTGGCAGCGACCGGCGCTCGAGCCGCGCTTTTTGTCGATGGCGTGGTTCATCGACTGGAGCTACGACCGGTTCATCGCCCGGCCGAGCGAGGCGTTCGCCGCGTTCAGCGCGACCG
>JAODBN010000068.1 GCA_025463965.1 Acidimicrobiaceae bacterium | reverse complement strand
CTCGATCAGGGCCTCGGCTCGCGCTTCGAAGCGCTCGAGCCCGTTCACGGCGCGCCGATCTCGAGCAGGACCTTGAGCGCCTCGGGACGGCCACCGAGCGCGAAGGCCTCCTCGTAGCGCTCGAGCGGGAGCACGTGGGTGATCAGCGCGTCGAGGTCCGGCGGGCTCGAGGCAAGGAATCGCTCCACCTCGTACCAGGTGGCGAACATCTCTCGGCCGTTCACCCCGACGAGGGTGGTGCCCTTGAAGATGACCGCCTCGGCGAGATCGAGCGCCACCGGCCGAGCGGGGAGCCCGAGCAGGGCGGCGCGCCCGCCGTTGCGCAGCGCTGCCAGGCCCCCGATCACGGCGTCCGGATGGCCGCTCATCTCGACGAGGACCTCCGGGCCGTCTCCCCCGGCGGCCCGGCGCGCCTCGCTCACCCAGCCGGCATCGTCGGCGCGAAGCGTGGCATCGGCACCGAAGCGGCGCGCGAGCTCGAGTCGGTGGTCCTCGACGTCGGTCGCCACCACCCTGCTCGCCCCGAGGAACCGGGCAGCCGCCACCGCGAGGAGCCCGATCACGCCCGACCCTGTGACGAGCACCGAGCGCCCCGAGACCTGCGCCTCGGAGACCGCGTGTACCGCGTTGCCAAGCGGGTCCATCAGCGCGGCCCACCGGTCGGGAACAAAGGAGGCGGTCGGCCAGGCATTCTCGGCAGGAAGGGCGACGTACTCGGCGAAGCAGCCGTCCCGATCCACCCCGATGATGTCGATGGAAGGGCAGATGTGCGCCGAGCCGGTCCGGCACAGGGTGCAGTGCCCACAACCAATGTGGCCTTCACCGCTCACCCGATCTCCGACCGAGACGGAGCGGACGGCAGCACCGATCGCCACGACCCGGCCCACGAACTCGTGGCCGGTGACGATGCCGACGGGTACCCGGGCGGCGCTCCAGGGGTCCCAGTCGTAGATGTGCTTGTCGGTGCCGCAGATCCCCGCGTAGTCCACCGCCACGAGCACCTCGGCGGGCCCGATCCCAGGAACCGGAGTCTTTCGATCGAACGTCAGCCCAGGCGCGGCGCCGGCCTTCCGCAGCGCGGCCATCGCCTGGGGGATCTCCAGAGAGCTCGAGCGTTTCGCACCGGCGGCCAACGACACCCTGCTCCTCCATAGTGGACGACCCTGTCCGGTATCCTAGAAGCAATGGCTGGCCGGGCACGCACGGACGGAGCTGGCGGTGCCCCTTCCCCCGGGAACGTGGCTCCGGGAACCGACGGCGTCGGCCGGCGCCTGCGCGCGTTGCGACGTGAGCGCGGCTGGTCCCTGAGCGAGCTGTCGGAGCGGTGCGGTGTCAGTCGCTCGATGTTGAGCCAGGTGGAGCGGGAGGAGGCCAACCCGACCCTTGTGGTGGCCTTCCGCATCGCCGCTGCGCTCGGCGTCAGTCTCGACGAGCTGGCCGCGACCGAGCTCCCGGGCACGCCCATCTCGGTGATCCGCCGGAGTGACCCCCGTCTCGTGTTCCGAGACGACGACGACTGCCGGATCCGGACCCTTTCTGCACTCGAGCTCGAAAAGGACGTCGAACTCTACGAGGTCCTGCTGCGTCCCGGGCGTTCGCTCGCCTCGAGCGCCCACTACCGCGGCACCCGCGAGTTCCTCACCGTCCAGTCGGGCGCGGTGCGCGTGACCGCCGCCGGTGGGACCGTCGATCTGGCAGCGGGCGACAGCGCCCACTACCGGGCAGACGTCGCCCACGTGCTCGAGAACCGTGGGCCGAGCGAGGCCCTGGTCCTCCTCGTCGACGTTTACGGCCCCCACTGAGCGGTCCACACTGAGCGGTCCACACCGATCGGTCCACACTGATCGGTCCACGCCGAGCAGTCCCACACTGAGCGGTCCCACACTGAGCGGCCCTCGCTAGCGCTGCTCGGCGCGGCGCCCACCTACCCGGCGAGGGCGGCGGGAAGCGGTGCGGCCTGCGCCGGTGCGAGCACCGGCGGAGTCGTGGTGAGGTAGACGAAGCGGAGCTCGATCGCCGAACGCGAGCCGGTGCCGACCAGCGCAAGGGGACGCGGCCGGATCCCCGGCCCGAGCACGAGGCGCCCACCAAGGCCCGGCACCGACACGATGGAGCGCGCGGCGTAGGCGAGGACTTTGGCTCCAGCGAGCGAGCAGGCCGCGCCGGCGCACAGGACGTGGCCGATTCCCGAGAGAGTCGGCCCGAAGGTCACCGGCGAGGCCGTCTGGTACCAAGTCCCACCGAAGCTGGCGGCGGCCGCCACCATCGAGCTCGAGGCGCCGTTCTGCAGGAGGAAGTCCTGCCAACCCGCCCGGTCGCCTTCGAGGTACTCCTCGCCAGAGACGACGGTGACTCGAAGCGTCCCCCGCCCCTTCGGGCCGGTGAAGCTGAGCGTGGCCGCTTGGCGGCGCTCGGTCGGCTCGACGAGGGTGACGACGCGAAGCGACGGCGCGTCACGCACCGTCCGAAAGGCCTGCTGGCGTGACAGCTCGACGATCGCGGCTCGCACGAGGGGCGCCGCGCCGGGCACCGCTG
>JAODBN010000063.1 GCA_025463965.1 Acidimicrobiaceae bacterium | reverse complement strand
CCCGGGCTCGGGGCAGCGCTGCGACATGAGCATCGGCGTGATCGCCGCCCAGGCACTCGACGAGGACAACACGGCCATCCTCGTGGCCCAGGCGACCCGCGACCTCGCCCGCCGGCTCGGGCATGCTGTCACCTCGCGTTGACGTTCGGGTTCGCCTCCCAGTAGGGTGAGGTGACCGGCTAACGGATATAACAACCGATAATCGGTCGCACCGGGACAAGCAGTCGCCGTGGACGCCACCGGGGCGTTGCCATTTCTAAAGTGGCGACTGCACGCAAGAACATCGCGCTGTCTGCGTGTACGCGGACGCCGGTCGCGCGTCCTCGATCATTTGCCAGGGCATGCGAGAAGCGCGGCGAAAGCCTTGTTTCAAATGCCGTTTCTTTCGCGCGTGCTGGAGCGCTCGGCGGCGCGAAGTGCTTTGGGCGCCTGGCCGTCGCGATTGAAGCTTTAGCCCTCGGTTCGTTCTCGCAGCGGTGACGCGTCGTTCATTTGCCCGAAATACAAGGGCTTTACGGTGAGCTCATGAGCACGATCGTTTCGACGGAGGAGCGGGCCTGATGGCGATCGCCACGTTCTCCTTGTCGGAGCTGGCAGAAGCGGCACGCGGGTCGTCCGACTCTGAGCCGCTGCTGCGTGAGCTGGACGCCGCGCTTGTCGATCCCGGCGCGTTCCGCCTGACCGATTTGCCGGTCTCCGACGAGCTGCTCGAGGAGCTGCAGGCGACGACCCGGGCGTTCTTCTCGCTGCCGATGGACACCAAGGCGACGTTTCGCTTCGTCGAGGACCAGTACGTCGGGTGGTGCGGGGGCGAGTACCTGAGCCAGTACGGCTCGGCTGATCGCAAGGAGATGTACCACGTTGGCCCCAGGGTGGCGCCGACGCTCGCCGCTCATGCCAAGGACGGATCACTGCCCGCGGCCGACGCCGACGTCGTCGCGCACGCCCTAGCCAGCTGCTCGTTGTGGCCCGACCAACCCGTCGCGTTCATCCCGGTCTGGCACGCCTACTACGCGGCGATGCAGGAGGCGGCGGCCGTTTTCGGCGGGGTGCTGGCGCGCCTGCTGCAGATCGCGCCCGATACCTGGTTCGACACGATGCAGGGCAACTGGGCGGACCTGGCGGCGAACTACTACCCGCCCATCGGCGAGGCGGACCGATCCGCCGAAGCGCCGGTCTACAACGCCGCCCACAGTGATCTCACGGTCTTCACCATCCTCTACCAGGACCAAAGTCGCGCCGGTGGCCTGTCGGTCGAGTCGGCGGACGGTTCGTGGACGATGGTCGAGCCCGTTCCCCACAGCTACGTCGTGAACGTCGGCGAACTCCTCACCTATCTCAGCGGCGGCCGGTGGCGGGCAGCCCCACACCAGGTGACCGTGTCGGAGGAGGCGCCGACTTCGGCGCGCCTGTCGGTGCCGTTCTTCTACCGCCCGAGCGACGAACGGATCGTCACCTCCTTTGTTGACCCGGAGGCGCCCCCGATCGCCGTGGGGGACTGGGTCATCGAGCGCAAGCGCCGCGCGCGCGCCGTCCCGGACTGAGCGAACCGGGGCGGAAATTCCTGCAGCACCAAGCGCTCCGGGGGGAGCAGGGACAGGGGAATGCGAGAGGGGGTATGAGAAAGGTGACCGAAAACGTGACGAACATCGAAGAGAGGTCCAGTTGGTCTCGGCGGCAGTTTCTCGCCAGGACCGGGATGTTGGCCGCAGGGACGACGGTGGCGTTGTCCTCGAGTGGGCTGCTGAGCGCCACCGGTGCCGGCGCGGCAGTCAGGCCTGCCGTCAAGGGCCTGGAGACCGTCAAGTTCCAGCTTGGGTGGCTCAAGCTGGCGCAGTTCGGCGGCCACTTCGTCGCCCTGCAGAACGGCTACTTCAAGGACGAGGGTATCGACGCCCAATTCCTGTCCGGTGGCAGCGGCATCAACGGGCTTACGCTCGTCGAGAACGGGCAGGTGATGATGGCCGACGCCAACGGCTCGGACATCCTCACCGCGGTCAGCAAGGGCATTCCCCTGCAGAGCTTCGGCACGATCTACCAGAGCACGCCAAATGCCCTCATGTCGCTCGGCAAGCAGCCACTGACCACGCTCAAGTCCCTCAAGGGCAAAAAGGTGGGCCTTCCGAGCGGTGAGCAGCAGCTGCTGTCGGCGATGCTGACGAGAGCCGGAGTCGACCCCACCTCGGTCACCATGGTGCCGGTCGGGACGGATCCTTCGGTACTGACCTCGGGACAGGTGGACGCCTACATCGGCTACGGGACCGAGCAGGGTCTGGACCTTCAGAAGTCCGGCGTCAACGTCAAAATCGTGTACTTCAGCGACCTCGGCGATCCCGACTACGGCAATGCCTACTTCGCCAAGCAGAGCACGCTGAAAAACCAGTCCGACCTCGTGGCGCGATGGCTGAAGGCGGACCTCAAGGGCTGGCAGCAGTTCGTCAAGCACCCCAAGGCGGCGGCCAAGCTGACCTGGAACCTCTACCACGCCCAGACCCAGGCGGTCCTGGCCAACGAGGAGGCATCGGCCCAGGTGTCGATTCCTCTCATCAACGGGGGCGCAGCGGCCAAGCATGGCCTCCTCTGGGTCGAGGAGACCGCCTTCCAGCAGGTGTACGAGCTCTACAAGACGGCCGGCATCATCACGGGCAAAGTGAACCTCGGCAAGGTGTACACCCAGAAGTTCCTCATCGAGGCCGGCGACAAAGCCTGACGACGGTGAAGGTGTCGGACGAAGGAAGTGGATCGGACCCCGGTCGCCAACGCGCGCCCGTCGACGGCAGCTGGCAGCTGGCCGGCGTCGTCGGCGGGTCCGCCGGCTCGTGGTCGCGCGGGCCGGCGAACCTGGAGGTCCGCGACGGGGTCATCGTCGCCCTTCGTTCGGCACTGCCCGTCTCTCCAGCGACGGGGACCGCCACGCACGAGCCGGCAGGGCGCCGGCTCGTGCTCGTCCCGCTGCTCGTCAATGCCCATGACCACGGCCGCGGCGCCGGCAACGTGCTCGCCGGGATTCCCGACGGCCCGCTCGAGCCGTGGATCGAGTCGCTCCGCCGCCACGGCGGGGCGACTCAGCGCGCTCTCGTCGGCGACGCCTGCAAGGCAATGCTCGCCTCCGGCGTTGGTGCCACGGTCCTGTGCGTCAACCCGCAGGGTCCAGACATCGACACCGAGGTCGTCGCGGCGGCCCGAGCCGTGTCCGAGATCGGCATGCGCGCCGCGGTGGTCTACCCCTTCGCTGACGCCATGGCCTCCCCCTACGGACGGACCCGCGACCAACCGGGCTGGGCCCCGGGCGAGATCGCCGAGCGGCTCGAGCGCTTCGAGAACGTGGCGCGGGCGATCGAAGGCCCCGACATCGAGCTCCAGCTCGGCCCCGTCGGGCCGCAGTGGGTAAGCGAGGCTTCGCTGGCGGCGATCGGCGAGCATGCGCGCCGGCACCGCAGGCGGGTTCACCTCCACCTCCTCGAGTCTCGGGCCCAGCGGGCTTGGGCCGACACGACCTATCCCGACGGTCTGCTTCGCTTCCTCACCACGGTGGGGCTCCTTGGTCCCCACGTCTGCTGCGCACACGGCACCCAGCTGCGGGACGAGGAGATCGCCGAGGTGGCGACGAGCGGCGCCGTTCTCGCGCTGAACGCCAGCTCGAACCTCCGCCTGGCCTCGGGAATCCCACCGGTGGCCCAGGCGGCCGCGTCGGCGGGAGCTCTCGGCGCCGGTCTCGACGGACTGGCCCTCGGCGATGACGGCGACTACTGGACCGAGCTGCGCCTGCTGCGCGGGCTCGAGCAGGCCCAAGCCGGCGCCGCCGTGGCGGCCGGCCCGATGCTCGAGCGGTTCGTGGCTGGCGGGCGCCGCGCCCTCGGCGCCTGCGCACCCGGAGTACCTGGCGAGGGCGCAGTGGCCGATTTCGTCCTGCTCGACCTCGGCGACCACGCCCATCTGATGGACCGGGCGGAGTGGCCGCCGGCCGAGATCGTCCTCGCCGCGGCGACCCCCGGGCGCGTCCGCGAGGTCTGGGTCGGAGGGCGGGCCGTCTACCGACAGGCCGTCCATGCCACCACCGGGTTGGAAGGCGACAACCACCATGACGCCGACTCGGCGGACGCCGCGGAAGCGGGAGGAAAGCGATGCGCATCGACGAGGTGACACGATCGGCGATCCCCGAAGCGTCACCGGCCCCGGCCGCTGACGCCGACAACCTGAGGATTGACCGGGTTTCCTACCACTACGGCGGCGACCGCGCTCGCGCCGTGCCCGCTGTCGACGACGTCGACGTCGTCATCCCCCATGGCTCTCTTGGGGTCCTCGTCGGGCCCTCGGGCTGCGGCAAGTCGACCCTGCTGCGCCTCGCCGCGGGGCTGATCGAGCCCACGCTCGGGCGGATCTCGTTCGGCAGGTCGACGCCCGGCGAGCTGCGCCGCCAGCGCCGGGTGGGCTTCGCTTTTCAGGACCCGGGCCTGCTGTCGTGGCGCACGGTCCGGCGCAACGTGGAGCTCCCCTTCGACCTCGCCAAGCTGCCCAGCGCCCCGGGCTGGATCGACGAGCTGCTCGGCATCGTGGGCTTGACCGAGTGGCGAGATCGCCGGCCGGCTGAGCTCTCGGGCGGGATGCGCCAGCGCGTTGCGCTGGCCCGGGCGCTCGCCACCCGGCCCGACCTGCTGCTGCTGGACGAGCCGTTTGGCGCCCTCGACGAGATCACCCGTGGCGAGCTGAACCTCGAACTGCTGCGCATCCTGTCGGCGACGGGGACGACCTGTCTGCTCGTGACCCACTCGGTGGACGAGGCGGTCCTGCTCGGGGATCGCATCGTGGTGCTCTCGGCGCGGCCGTGCTCAGTGAAGCTCGTCCACGACGTGCCCGAGGGGCGCACCGGGCGCGAAGGGTTTCGCGACACGGTTGCCTTCCTCGAGCACTGCCGCACGGTCCGGGCCGCGTTGGCCGCATGAGCGCTTCGTCCGCGTTCCCCGTCCTTGCGCCGGGCGGCACGGCGTCGGACGCCGGCGGCCCGGCGAGGGCCGCGTCGCGCCTGGCATCGGCCCGTGTCACCGTCCCATTGCTGGCGCTCTGCCTCGTCCCGGGGATCTGGGCGCTCGTCGCATCAAGCAACGCCTTCGGGACAGCGGTCGTCAGTCCGCTCGCCACGGTCAAGGAGATCCACAGCCAGTGGTCGGTCCTCTGGCTGAACGCCCAGCCGACGCTGTACGCGACCTTGATCGGGGTGGCGGTGCTGCTCGGAATTACTGCTCTCGGCGCCCTCGTCGTGGCGATGGTGCCCCGCATCACCCCGGCCCTCGCAGCACTGTCGGTCGTGGTCGGCACCCTGCCGCTCATCGTGCTGACCCCAATTTTGTCGCTGTTCATCGCGCGCGGACGCCCGCTCGTGGCCACCGTTTGCGTGCTCGCCGGGCTGGTCCCGGTGGCCGCCATGCTGAGCGGAATGGCCCGCGTCGGTGAGCGTGGCCGGGACGAGCTCGGAGCCCTGTACGGGACGTCGCGTCTGCGGTGGTGGCGCTTCGTCGGCTTCTGGCAGACCGTGCCAGTTCTCGACATCGGGATTCGGGCGATGATCCCGTACTGTTTCGTCGGCTCGATCGTGGCCGAGTGGTCGGGCGCCTCGAGCTCGTTCGGGCTCGGCGAGGTCATGACGAATGCGCTGTTCAGCTATGAGCCCCCGCTGCTTTGGGCGACGATCACGCTGGCCGCGGTCGGCTCGCTCGCCCTTCTGGCGGTGGCGAGCGTGGCGATGTACCCGTTCCGTCGGATGGTCCGGTGAACCGGTCGCGCGGCACGCTCGGAATCGTCGTCGTCCTCGTCGCTCTCGTAGTGGCCTGGCAGGTCTACGTCTGGGTGTCCCACGTCCCTTCCTACGTGCTGCCGACCCCGCTCCAGGCGGCCCAGACCGTGGGTGCCAACTTGCCGCTCTTGCTCCGCCGCTGCCTCGTCACCGTCGAGGGGGCGGTCCTCGGGCTCGCCGCGTCGGTCGTCCTGGCGGTGGCGCTGGCTCTGGTCATCGTCCGATGGCCGGTGGCCGAGCACGTGATCTTGACCTACGCCCTGTTGATCCGAACCCTGCCAATCGTCGGAATCGCTCCAATCGTGACCCTCGTCACCGGTCGCGGTCTCGCGACCTCGGTGCTGTGCGTCATGGTGATCACGGTCTTCTCCCTGCTCGTCTCCGTGACCCAGGGCTTCGAAGCGGTGCCGCACGAGGTCACCGAGTTGACCGAGCTCTACGCCACCCCGTTTGCCCGGCGCTTTCGCCTGGCCCTGCTCCCCGCCGCGCTCGCCAGCCTGCTGCAGGGACTGCGGGTGGCCGGCCCCCTGGCGGTTCTCGGAGCGCTGTTGGCCGAATGGCTGGACGGCTTCGGCGGGATCGGGTCGCTGATGATCACCGCAAATGCCGATCAGGAGGTCCAGTTGTTGATCGCGGCCTGCTTGGCGGCAGTCGTGCTGAGCCTCCTCGCCTACGCGCTGGTCGAGGTGGCGACCGCCCTCGCCGCTCGTCGCGGTTACCGGGTCTACCAGATCCAGATGGGCAACCGGTGAGGGGTTACCTGTGTCCACGGAAGGAACCGAATCCATGAGCATCGAGACGCGGCCGCCCACGACAACGAGGGAGGACGTCTACCTCGACGGCGCGTTCGTCCCGAGCGCGTCCACCGGGCGCTGTGCTGTGGTCAACCCGGCCACCGAGGACTTGCTCGGGGAGGTCCCGGGGGGCTCGGCCGACGACGTAGAGCGCGCTGTGGCCGCGGCGTCGAGGGCCTTTGACGGGTGGGCGGCCCTCGGCGCCCCCGAACGAGCGGCGTCGTTCGCCGGGCTCGGGGAGCTGATCGAGCGGCACGCCGACGAGCTCGTGGAGCTCATCGTCGCGGAGGTGGGGGTGACTCTCGCCTGGGCCCGCGATGTGCACGTGGGGCGCCTCGCCGCCAATATCGCCAACCTCCTGCGCCTCGGGGACCAGATGCCGGCGCCCCAGGGAATCGGCCAGTCGATGGTCGTGCGCGAGCCGGCTGGTGTCGTGGGCAGCATCAGCCCGTGGAACTATCCCTTCGGCTTCTTCACCAAAGTCGTCCCCGCTCTTGTCGCCGGATGCACCGTCGTGACCAAGCCGTCGGAGGTGGCGCCGTTCAGCGTCTACCGCCTGACCGAGCTGATCGACGAGCTCGGCCTGCCGCCGGGAGTGTTCAACGTGGTGATGGGCGCAGGCCCGGTAGCCGGAGCCGCGCTGGCGGGCCATCCCGGGATCGACGTGGTGACCTTCACCGGCTCGGTGCGGACCGGGCGCCAGATCCTGGAGGCGGTGGCACCGAACATCACCCGGCCGATCCTCGAGCTCGGTGGTAAGTCGGCCGCGATCATCCTCGAGGGCGCGCCCTTCGAGCAGGCGGTGCGCGGGACGTTGTGGAACTGCTACATGAACAACGGTCAGGTCTGCGGCGCCCAGACCCGGTTGCTCGTCCCGCGCTCGAGGATGGCGGATGCCGCCGAGATCGCCGCGGCCGCCGCTTCCGGCTACGTGCCCGGCCCCCCGCTCGATCCCGGGACGACCCTCGGCCCGGTGGTGAACTCGGCCCAGCACGCCCGGGTGCTCGGCTACATTCGCTCGGCGCTCGCCGAGGGGGCGACCCTCGTATGCGGCGGCCCCGAGCGTCCCGCCGGGCTCGAGCGCGGCTACTTCGTCGCCCCGACGGTCTTCGCCGACGTCCAGCCCGATATGACGATCGCCCGCGAGGAGATATTCGGGCCGGTGCTGTCGATCCTCGGCTACGAGGACGAGGATGACGCCGTGCGGATCGCCAACCACTCCGACTACGGGCTGTCGGGGGCGGTGTGGGCGGAGTCCGACGAGGAGGCGGTGCGGATAGCCCGCCGCCTCCGGACGGGCCAGGTCCAGATCAACGCCGGCGTGTTCAACGGACTCGCCCCCTTCGGTGGCTTCAAGCGGTCCGGGATGGGCCGCGAGGGCGGGGTATTTGGGCTGCTCGAGTTCTCCGAGGTGAAGTCGATGCAGCTCCCGGCGGGCTCCCCGCTGACGGTCGCCCAGTGATGGCCTACGACCTCGTGGTGCGGGGCGGTTTGGTCGTCTCTCACGACTCCCGCCGAAGGCTCGACGTCGGCATCGCCGGCGGGCGCGTCGTGGCGCTCGCCGACCATCTCGGCGGCGCCGCCGACGAGGTCGACGCCACCGGGCTGGCCGTGCTGCCCGGCCTCGTGGATGCCCATGTTCACCTACGCGAGCCGGGGATGACCGAGAAGGAGGACTTCGCGAGCGGGACGCGGGCCGCTGCGGCCGGCGGGGTGACGACGGTGATCGACATGCCGAACACCATCCCCCCGGTGGCGACGGCGGAGCGCTTCGCCGCCAAGCTGGAGCTCGTCCGGGAGAAGGCCTTCGTCGACTTCGGCCTGTACGGGATGCTCGGTCAGGACAACGCGCACGAGATCGGGCCGATCGCCGAGCTCGGGGCGCTCGGCGTGAAGCTGTTCATGGGCCAGACCACCGGAGACAACCCGTGCCCCGATGACGCCGCCATCTATGCCGGGCTACGCCAGGCGCATGCGGCCGAGCTCGTCGTCGGGGTGCACGCCGAGAACGACAAGGTGCTGCGGCTGCTGGCGTCCGAGCTGCGCGCCGCCGGGCGCTCTGACCCGATCGCACATCTCGAGTCGCGGCCTTCTTTCGTCGAGGAAGAGGCGATCAGCCGGATCATCACACTGGCGCGGGCGGCCGGCACCCAGCTGCATATCCACCACCTGTCGACGGCCGCCGGCCTTGAGCTCCTGACGGCGGCCCGGAGCCGGGGCGTTGACGTCACCGGCGAGGCGCTCGTGGCCCACCTGTTGCTGGACGACACAGCGTACGGCC
>JAODBN010000058.1 GCA_025463965.1 Acidimicrobiaceae bacterium | reverse complement strand
ACGAGTTCATCAGGCCGTGCCTGCCGGTCAGCAGGTAGCCCTCGAGCCACCCCTCACACTGGTGCTCGCTGAGCATCACGACGACCCGCCCGGCGCGGGCCAGGTGATTGTCGTCGTCGATGGGCAGGTAGTCGGCGTTCCACTGTTTGTCTGTGACTTCGAAGACCTTGCTGAGTCGGTTGGATGCCGTCTCGTCCGGTCCGAAGATGCGGAAGTTGTGCGGGTTCTGCACGATCACGTCGCGCAGCCACTCGCCGAGAACGCTCGTTGCCTCGCTGATGCTTCCGCCGGGGGAGGGCACGTCGACCGCGTACTTCCGGAAGTCCGGAAGGCGGAGGTCCTGCCGCAGCAGCCCGCCGTTCGCGACCGGGTTGGCGCTCATCCGTCGGTCACCCTCGGGCGCGAGTGCCGTGGCGAGGGCAACGGGCGCGCCCGCCTCGTCGAAGAGTTCCTCTGGACGATAGGAGCGCATCCAGCTCTCCAGCAGGCGGGTGTGGGCCTCGGTGTCGCGGGCGTCCACAAGCGGCACCTGGTGCGAGCGCCAGTTGTTCTCGGCGGGGTGCCCGTCGATCTCGGGCGGGCAGGTCCAGCCCTTCGGCGTGCGCAGGATGATCATGGGCCAGGCCGGGCGACCCTCGAGGGTGCCCGCCGCAGCCTTCGCCTTGATGTCCGCAATCTCGTCCAGCACGCGATCCATCGTCTCGGCGAAACGCTTGTGCACCTCGATGGGGTCTTCGCCGTCGAAGCCGCCCGAGACCAGGTGGGGCGTGTGGCCGTAGCCGCGCATGAGATCGAACAGCTCGTTCTCGGGGATGCGCGCCAGCAGCGACGGGTTCGCGATCTTGTACCCGTTGAGGTGCAGGATCGGCAGCACTACGCCGTCACGCAGCGGGTCGATGAACTTGTTTGAGTGCCAGCTGGTTGCCAACGGACCGGTCTCCGCCTCACCGTCGCCGATGACGGTTGCGACGAGGAGGTTGGGGTTGTCGAATGCGGCGCCATAGGCGTGCGAGAGGCAGTAGCCAAGCTCGCCACCCTCGCTGATCGAGCCTGGGCGTTCGGGGGAGTCGTGGCTCGGGATGCCACCGGGGAACGAGAACTGACGGAACAACCGGCGGAGCCCATCAACGGTCTGGTCCATCTCGTTGTAGACCTCGGTGTACGTGCCGTCGAGGTAGGCGTTGGCCACCATGCCGGGGCCACCGTGGCCGGGGCCGGTGACATAGATCGCGTTGAGGTCACGCTGCTGGATGACGCGGTTGAGGTGCGCGTAGAGGAAGTTGAGGCCCGGAGTCGTGCCCCAGTGGCCGAGCAGTCGCGGCTTGATGTGCTCCCGCTGGAGCGGCTCGCGCAGGAGCGGGTTATCCAGCAGGTAGATCTGTCCTATAGAGAGGTAGTTGGCGGTTCGCCACCACGTGTTCAGTCGGAGCAGCTCCTCGTCGGAGACCTCCGTGCCCGACCCGCGGTTCCACGCCCCAAGGGCGGGTGCCTGGATGGCGGGGTCGGCGTGGTGCGACAGTTTGGGTTGTGAGCTCAGCAGCATGCATCCAGTCAAGAGCCGCGCGGAAGGAAAAGACAGGGCCTAACGTCCCGCGCATCCTGTGGTACTGGGACGCACGCAAAAACGGCCACCTCCGAAAGGGGAGGCGGCCGTTTCTGTCGAGTCAGCTAGATGAGCCAGCGCTGCTTCTGAACGAACGGCAGTGACTTCCAGGCACGCCCGGCGCCCCAGGTGTCACCAGCCGACAGGGCGGCGACGGCGATCAGCGCGAAGGCGTAAATCAGGTGGTAGTCGACCAGCGGGTTGGTCGATCCCGCGTTCGCCGTGAAGGGCCATTCGGCGAGGTACATCAGGATGAGCACCAGGGTGCCGGCGACGGCGCTGACGCGAAGGCCGATCCCGGCGACAACCGCGATCCCAACGCCGAGCATGGCGAGCATGAACAGGATGTCGGTGGCCGGGCTGGCAATGCTGGCGAAGAAGTCCTTCAGCGGGCCGGTGACCGCAGGGCTCTTGAGGAAGCCCTGGCTCGGGCCACCACCGTTGATCCATGACCGCGCCGCAGGGGTGGAGTAGCCGAGGCCAAACGTCTTGTCGAGGAAGGCCCACAGGAAGATGAAGCCGGTGGCGATCCGCAGCACGGCGAGGGCACGCCTGCCGTTCGTCGTGGTCACAATGCTGGACTCGGGCAGGGCGGGTACCGTGCCAGGACCGGCTGCCTTTGGCGCCGTGATCGTTGCGTTGGTCATGTCATCCTCTTCCCCGTATCAGCGACGGTTCGCTTCGGCCGGAAGGCCTGACACCACTGTCGCGGGCTTCGGTTTTCTGGAACAGGGCCGAAAGTCCCGCGCTCAGTGGGGCAGATCGAGGAGGTCGTTGTGCGGCGTGGAATCCGTGTCGGTGCGCAGGTACACGCCGCCGCTGTCCTCTGCCGTGGTGACCTGGGTCGTTCGGTCTGGCCACTGCACGTAGTACGAGTACTGGCCGAGCTCGAGATCGAGGATGGCGTCCGCTGCGGACCTCGGCGACCACGCCTCGGTGGGGTTTACCAGCTCGGTGACGTAGCTGCCGTCGTTGCGGACCCGCATCACTCGGCGTCGTCGATCTTCCATGGGCGTACCGTCATCTCTCGGCGCGCTCGCAACCGTCCCTGTCAGCCTCGCGGCCGTTCGGAACGGGTACTAGGGCCAGAGGTCCTCAGCGCAGCGTCAGTGCCCGGTCGATCAGCTCTGCCTGCTGCTGGGCGCTCCGCTTCGTTGAGCCCGTTGCCGGCGAGGCGGATGACGCACGCGATGACACCGAGATCGTCCTGCCGCGCAGCCGCCGCGCCAGTTCGAGGCAGATGAACGGCCAGGCTCCCTGGTTCTCCGGTTCGTCCTGCGTCCAGACGATGTCGGCGTTCGGGTACTGCTCGAGCACGGCGTTCAGCTGGTCGGCGGGGAGCGGGTAGAACTGCTCGAGCCGAACCAGCGCGACATCGTTCTGGCCGCGCTTCTCCACTTCGGCCAGCAGGTCGTAGTAGATCTTCCCCGCCGTAAGGACCACGCGACGGATGGCCGACCGGTCGGTCAC
>JAODBN010000015.1 GCA_025463965.1 Acidimicrobiaceae bacterium | reverse complement strand
TCGAGACCGGCCAGCGTATTGGCAACAGCGAGGCCGAAGTCGTTGTGCATGTGGACCCGCACGCCGCGCTCACCGGCGAGCTCTCGCATCCGGGTGACCAGGTAACCCACCGCCGAGGGCTTCGCGGTGCCGGACGAGTCCGCAAGAGAGATGATGCTCGCCCCTGCCTCGAGCCCCACCTCGTACAGCTCCATCAAGAAGCCTTCGTCGGCGAGGGTGGCGAAGGACGGGCCGAACGCCACCTCCTCATAGTCGAGCTCGCGGGCGCGCCGCACGAGGGCAGAGACGCGCGCCCGCGCCCCGGCGCGGTCGTAGCCGAGGTTCGCGAGGTGCTGGTCGGCCGCGCGGAACAGGATCGAGCAGAGGCCGGCACCGGCCTCGCGAGCGGAGGTGAGCGATTGCTCGACGGCCGGGTCCCAGCCGACAGCGAGCACCGCGAGGCGGACGCCTGGGCACGCGTCGTGCAGCCGGCGGGTGCTCGCGTCGTCGGCGCCGGCGTAGCCGGACTGGACCCACCCCACGCCGAGGCGTGCGAGCTCGGTGACGAGCTCGATCTCGTCCTCCGGGCCGAATGCGACCTCGGCCGCCTGCTGGCCCTCGCGCAGCGTCACGTCGACGAAGTTGATCGGCAGCTGGAACCGCTCGCCGGCACGCACCGCACCAAGCGCGTTGTACGGGTTGGCCGTCGACAGTCCGGCCGGGCGCCCGCCGCTCACCGTCCCGCCACCCCCGCGTCGGCGAGGAAGATCCCCGCACCCGGCTCCGCGACGACCTCGCCGTCGCGGAGCAGCGGCCGTCCCCGCTGCATCGAGAAGGTTGCCCGTCCGAGCATCTCGCGTCCCTCGTAGAGGCTGTAGTCGGAGTTGCCGTGCTGATCCGCCGCGTGGACCGTCCAGCGGAGCGCCGGGTCGAACACGACGAGGTCCCCGTCGTGGCCCGGCTCCAGCCGGCCCTTGCGGTCGCCGACGCCGAAGATGTCGGCGGGGTTCTCGCAGAAGACCCGGGCGAGGGTCGCCAGCGAGAGCTCGCGACGGCTAACGCCCTCGTCGAAGACGAGCGGGAAGAGCTGCTCCACCCCGGGGATCCCGAAGGGCACGTCGAAGAAGCTCTCCCGCTCCGCCTTCGCCGCACAGGTCTGGCCGGAACAGTCGCTCGCGACCACGTCGATCGTGCCGTCGCGCAAGTACCCCCAGAGCGCGTCGCAGTCCTGCCCGGTCCGCATCGGCGGCGAGATCTTCGCCTGCCCCCCGATCCGCTCGAGGTCGTGGCGATCGAGCACGAGGTAGTGCGGTGCGGTCTCGGCGAGTCGCCGCGGGCCCGGACGCCGGCGTGCCTCCGCGATCACGTCCATCGACTCCTTGGTGCTGACGTGGACGATGTAGCAGTCGCAGCCGGCAACCTCGGCCATCGCGAGCGCCCGATAGACGGCTTCCGCCTCAAGCTGCGGCGGCCGCGAGTCGACGTAGTCGGCGGCGCTCGTGTGGCCGCCGCCCGAGAGCTGACCCTCGAGCAGCTCGATCGCCATCCCGTTCTCACAGTGCACCATGCACAGCGCGCCGACCCCCGCGAGCACCTGCATGGCGGCAAGGATCTGGTCGTCGGTCAACATGCGGCGACCCGGGAAGGCCATGAAGACCTTGTAGGAGCCGATCCCCCGCTCGAGAAGCGACGGCAGCACCTGCTCGAGCTCGTCGCCCGGCGACAGGATGGCATGGACGCCGAAGTCGAGGTAGCTGCGGCGCTCGCCATCGTCGACGAAGCTCCCCACGAGCTCGTCGAGACGCTGGTGCTCCTCGTGCGCGCCCCACGGAGCGCCGGCGAACGGCACGAGCGTCGTGATGCCGCCGTACGCCGCGGAGAGCGAGAAGGTCTCGATGTCGTCGTGGTAGTAGGGGTGGTTGTGGGCGTCGAACAGGCCCGGGAAGACGAGCTTCCCGGAGGCGTCGACGACCTCCGCGGCGCGGGCGGGATCGAGCTCCTCACCCACTTCCACCACCACACCGCCGGCCACCGCCACGTCCCCCCGGCGTACGCCGGTCCCGCTGACGAGCTCGCCGCCGGTGACCAGGCAGTCGTATTCGGGCAACTGCGCCTCCTTGCTTCAGTGGAGCATTTCAGATCAGAGATCAAGGGTCAAGCAAACGACACACCTCTCGCGAGAACGCTGTGTTACAGAACGAGTAAGGGATTCACCATGGATCCCGTGCCCCCCGTCGCCAACGGCGCCACCACAAGGGCCCCTGTCGCCGCACCGGTTTCCCGGCAGCGCTTCGCGGCCCTCCCGAGCTCGCAGTGGTCGAGCACAGCGAGCCCGATCGCCCGGATGAGGCGGTGCACCCGCAGCGGCGGCAGCGCGCCGCCTGGGATGTCGAGAAAGTCCCACCCGATGAGCGAGGCGCGGCGCTCGACGAGCCACCCGCCGACATCCGGGGCGATCCCCGGGATCGCCACTCCCGACGACAACGCGGCCGCGAGGTCCGCCGGGTAGTCGCCACCCTCGGCCTCGTAGCAATCACGCCCGAGATAGCACAAGAGGGCGTCGCCGGGCTCGAACGGCTGCCCGGCCACCGCGGCGACGAGCTCCGCCGCGGTGGCCGGCTCGCCCGGGGCGACCCAGTCGGTCCCCCGCAGCGCGGGTAGGTCCGCGAGCACCGCCCGGGTGAAGATCCCGTGGGCCGCGCCCTCCGACACCGTGGGTGCGGCGGAAAAACCGCCCTCCCCGTAGAACGTGCCGTCGACGCTCACGTGGTTCGGCGCGTCGAGATGGGTGTTGAGCGCACCGTGACACTCGAGACGCACCCGGTCGCGAGCGCCATGGGCGTGGACCTCCGTGCGCAGCTCGACGCTCTCGCCCCCGCCGTCGAATAGCGAAGGCTCGGCCACGAGCGGACGAGCGAGGCTGATCGCCTCGCCGCTGCGGATCGCTGCGGCGGCGCGGCGCCGAGCTGAGGCGTCGAGGTGGTTGAGGCTGCCGAGCCGGTCGCCCTCGCCGAAGGGCGGCGACGCGGCGAGCTCAGCCAGCCAGCTGTCGCTCCCCGGCGGGACGCCAGTGCCCACGATCACTGGGCCATCCAGCCGCCGTCGACAGTGATCGTCGTTCCCGTGACGTAGGCGGAGGCGTCCGAGGCGAGGAATACGACCGCGCCGACGAGCTCCGGAGGCTCGCCGAAGCGGCGCATCGGAACGCCCGCGAGCACCTGATCGCGCCAGCGACTCGCGAGCAGCGGCTCCGCCACCCCGGCGGCGAAGTAGCCGGGCGCAACGGCGTTCACTCGGACGTTGCGCCCGGCCCACTCGACCGCGAGCGTCCGGGTGAGCGCCTCGAGCCCGCCTTTGCTCGCCGCGTAGGCGGCGAGACGCGGACCGGCGCTCCGGGCGTGCACGGAGCTCACGTGCACGATCGCGCCCCCGTCGCGCTCGAGCATCACCCGGCCGGCCTCTCGCGAGCAGTAGAAGGCGCCGCTTAGGTTGACGTCGAGGATCGTGCGCCACTCCTCGTCCCCGAGCGACTCGCTCCGCGAGAACGAGGGGCTGATGCCGGCGGCGTGCACGAGCGCGTCGAGGCGGCCGAAACGCTCGACGATCGAAACGACCGCCGAGCCCACCGCGCCGGGATCGCTCACCGAGATCGGGAGGGCGAGGGCGCGATGGCCGCACGCCTCGAGCTCGCCGGCGAGCTGCTCGAGCGCGGGAGCGGAGCGCGACGTGAGGACGACGGTCGCGCCCGCGGCCGCGAGCCCGTGCGCTAGCGCGACACCGAGCCCTCCGGACGCGCCTGTCAGCCAGGCGACCCGGCCCTCGAGCGGCGGCGGTGGCGGCGGGACGGGCCCCGAGCCGGGCACGACGTCGCCGCTCACGTCGGCTCGCCCGTCTTGGCGCGGGCCCGCAGCTCGCGCTTCAGCACCTTGCCGGAGGCAGTACGCGGCAGGACGTCGAGGAAGGTGATCGCCGCAGGAACCTTGAAACGTGCGAGGCGCTCCCGACAGAACGCGACGAGCTCGTCGGCGTCGGGCGACCAGTCCGGGCGCGCCACGACGAACGCGGACGGGACTTCGCCCCAACGCTCGTTCGCCATCGCGACGACCGCAGCCTCGAGCACCCCAGGGTGCTCGTAGAGCACCCGCTCCACCTCGGGGCTCGCGATGTTCTCGCCGCCGGAGCAGATCATGTCCTTCTTGCGGTCCTCGATGTAGAGGAAGCCGTCCGCATCGAGACGGCCGACGTCGCCGGTATGGAACCAGCCACCGCGAAAGGCGGCCGCGGTCGCCTCCGGGTCGCGCCAGTAGCCGGGGAAGACCTTCGGCCCCTGTACGACGACCTCGCCGAGCTCATCGGGCGCGACGTCGCGGTCGTCCTCGTCGACGACGCGCAGGTGTAGCTCCGGGACGGGCTTGCCGACCGAGCCGAGCTTCGTGCGGGCGTACTCCCGGTCAAGAGCGGTGTCGCCGGAGACGGTCTCAGTGAGCCCGTAGCAGTCGGCGAGCCACGCGGCGGGAAAGGCACGCATCGCCCGGTCCATCACCGCCGCGGGCATCTTCTCTCCCCCGCCGACGATGAGCCGCACGGTCGAGGTGTCGTAACGCTCGAGGTCCGGTACCTGGAGTACGAGGTTGAACATCGCAGGAGCAAGCCAGAGGCTCGTCACCTGCTCGCGCTCGATGGTGCGCAGCAGCTCGAGAGCGTCGAAGTGCCGGAGGATGACGAGACGACCCCCCACGTAGAGCACGCCGGTCGCCGGCAGGTCGAGCCCGCCGACGTGGTACATCGGTCCCGCCACGAGCGTCACCTCGTCGTAGGTCAGCCCGAACTGCAGCACGTGCGCCACGTTTTTCCAGAGCAAGTTGGCCGCGGTGATCGGCACGCCCTTCGGCCGCGAGGTCGTCCCGGAGGTGTACATGAGGCGCTCGACGGCGTCCGGCCCGACGTCGGCGCACGGCGGTCCGGACGGCTCCGGCACGAGCAGGGCTTCGTAGCGCTCCCACCCCGGACCGCCGTCGCCACGCACCGACACTCGAGGCGCACCCGCCGCGAGGCTGGCGAGCGCTGGGACGGCGGAAGTGCAGAGCTCCGCGTCGGCAATCAATCCAGACGCGCCAGCGTGCTCGAGGATGTAGGCCCACTCCGCCGGGGCGAGGCGGGTGTTGAGCGGCATGAAGGCCGCACCGAGCCAGTTGGCCGCGAGCACGCACTCGAGGAACTCGCTCCCATTGCCCATGAGCAGCGCCACGACGTCCCCGGCGCCGATGCCGCGCTCGGCGAGCCCCGCGGCGAGCGAGCGGACCCGGCGCGAGAGGTCCCGGTTCGTGAGGCGCTGCTCGCCGTCCACCACGGCGAGCCGGTCCGGGAAGCGTTGCTCCCTCCTCTCGAGTGTGGCGGCGAAGTTGTACATGTCTCGCCTCAGCGCGTCCGGGGCCGCCGCGGCCGAACGGGCCGGCCGGGTGGCGGCTCGACCGGGGGGAACGTCGCCCACGACTGCGCGACGCGCTCCTCCAGCGCGGCCTCGTCGTAGGCGCCAGCGCAGAGGCCGCCGAAGAGAGTCCGGCAGTACGCCTCGGAAAGGTAGGCAGCGTCCCACGGGCCCCGGGCGTCGAACCACTCGTAGGTGCGGTTGTGGAGGTTGAGGAATTGCAAGGTCGCAAGGTGCGGGTCGCCGGGCCGGAACGTGCCGGAGCCCATCGCTTCGGTGATGAGCCCGGTGACGATCGCCTCGAACTCCCGGCGCTGGCGGACGAGCGCTGTCCGGTTCGCGCCGCGCAGATTGCGCAAGTCGTGCTCGTACACCCGGACGTACTCGAGCCGGCCGAGCATCACCTCGAGCAGCGCGCGCGACACGAGTCGCAGCCGCACGAGCGGATCGGCCGGCACCGCGGCGATCGGGCGGGAGAGCTGGAGCAGGGGCTCGAGTACGCGCCCCTGGATGGCGACGAGAATGTGCTCCTTCGAGCCGATGTAGTGGTAAAGGGCGCCCTTGCCGAGCCCGACTGCGGCTCCGAGGACGTCCATGCTGACGGCGCGGTAGCCGCGTTCGGCCATGAGCCGGGCGGCGACGTCGATGATCTCTGCGCGCCGGCCCTCGAAGCCAGCGGCGTGTCCATACGGCCTGGCGATGGCGTGGTGCCTCCTGCTATAGGGGGCCGGCCCACGCGAGGCCGCCCCGTGCGGGCGGGAATGCCCGATGGTAACGGGAGCCCCTAGCACCCGAGGCACCTGGCGATCACGTTGCGCTGCACCTCGTTCGTTCCCTCGCCGATCTCGAGGACCTTGGCGTCGGCATAGAAGCGCGAGACGGCCGACTCGCGGAGGTAGCCGTAGCCGCCGTGCACCTGCACGCTGGCGGAAGCCACCCGGTTTGCCACCTCGGAGGCGTAGAGCTTCGCCATCGCCGCCTCCTTGCGGTACGGCCTGCCCTGATCCGCGAGCCAGGCCGCCCGGTAGACCAGCAGACGCGCAGCGTCCACCTCGGTCGCCATGTCGGCGAGCTTGTGGGCGACCGCCTGGAACTTGGCGATCGGCTGGCCGAACTGCTCGCGCCCCTGAGCGTGGACCAACGCGAGGTCGAGCGCCTCGCGGGCGAGCGCCAGCGCGAGCGCGGCCACGCTCACGCGCCCGCGGTCCAGCACCTCCAGGAAGTGGCGGAGCCCGCCACCATCGTCTCCGATGAGGTGGTGGTCCTCGACGAAGCAGCCATCGAACACGAGCTCGCGCGTGTCCATAGCGTGCCAACCGAGCTTCTTGAGTGGTGCCCCCTTCGAGTAGCCGGGAGTGCCCTCGGGGACGAAGAACATCGCGAAGCGCTTGCGCCCGTCCACCTCGCCGGTAGTGGCGAGCAGCGTCACTCCGAGCGACATGTCGGTCCCCGCGTTCGAGATGAACATCTTCGTGCCGTCGATCACCCAGCCGCCGTCGTGGCGACGGGCGGTCGTGCGGACCGCGGAGGCATCCGAGCCGGCCTCCGGCTCGGTGAGCCCGAACGCGCCGAGGCGCTCGCCGGTGGCGAGGGGTCTCAGCCACTCCTGTTTCTGCCGCTCGGTCCCGTACTCGAGCAAGGGCAAGCTGGCAATGGTCGAGTGGGCGTTCCAGGCGGCGGCGACGGACTGGTCGGCTGCGCCGAGCTCCTCCATCGCGGCGACATAGGCGACCATCCCCGCGCCGCTGCCGCCGTACGCCTCGGGAACGAGCATGCCCATGAGCCCGAGCTCGCCGAGCCGGTGGAAGAGCGGGCTCGGGAAGGTCGCTGACTCGGACCACTCGGCCGCGAAAGGCCGGATCTCCTTCGCGCCGACGTCCCGGCAGAGCCGCTGGAGCTCGATGAGCTCGGGGGGAAGATCGAAATCCACCTCAGGCGGCCTCTGGCTCGAGCAGCACCTTGAGGTGTCGCCCCGGCTCCGCGCAGAGCTCGGCGAAGACCTCGACCCCGTCGGCGAGTGGCCGCACCTCGGCCACGAGCTCCGCCGCGTCGATCCTGTCAGCTGCGAGGAGCGCGACGACTCGTGGCAGGTCGAAGTTGTAGCCGAGGGAGCCGACGAGCGAGCGCTCGTAGAAGGTGAGCCGGGTCGGGTCGAACGAGACGCTACCGCTGCCGACGCCGGCAACGACGACGTGGCCTCCCCGACGCACCGTCTCGAGGGCGCTCGCCACGAGCTCCGGACGACCGGTGGCCTCGATAACGACGTCGGGGCCGACGCGTCCGGTGCGCACAAACACCTCGCGGCGGACGTCGTCGGTGGCCGGATCGTAGGCCTCGGTCGCCCCGAGGCGGAGCGCACGCTCGCGGCGCTCGGGGAGCGGGTCGCTGACGAAGACGGTTGCCGCGCCCGCGGCACGCACCGCGAGGAGCGCGGCGATGCCGATCGGTCCGGCGCCGTGCACGAGGACGGCATCGCCCATGCCGACGCCGCCGCGGTGTGCGGCGTGCAGCCCGACCGCCAGCGGCTCCACCACCGCGCCGACGCGATCGGAGATCGCGTCGGGCAGCGGGACGAGGCCCGCAAGCGGCACCGTGACCGCGGTGGCGAACCCGCCAGGTGACGCGAGCCCGACCGCGCCGCCGCTCGGGCACAGGTGGTATTCGCCGCGCCGGCACCACCAGCACTCGCCGCAACGCCAGCACGGGTCGACGCAGACGCGGTCGCCGACGGCGATCCCAGGAACCTCCCCGCCGAGCGCGAGCACACGCCCGGCGAGCTCGTGGCCGAGCGCGAACGGTGGTGCCTTGCCCGTCAGGGGATGTGCGCCGGGCCGGATCAGATGCGGCCCGCTCGCGTACTCGTGGAGGTCGGTCCCACACACCCCGCAGGCGGCGACCTCAACCACCGCCTCGCCCGGGAGCGGGGGTGCCGGCTCATCGACGTCCTCGTAGCGGAGGTCGCGTGCACCGTGCCAGACGAGTGCCTTCACGAGCGGCCTCGGGGCGCACGCGGTTCCCCGCTGTCTGCAAGCGTCCTGCTGTTCACGCCGGGGAATCCCCCTCCCGATTGGCATCGAAGTTTATTGGACTGGTTGGTATACTGCGCCCGTGCCGCCGTCCTGTCAAACGTCGCAGCATCCGTGGTGAGCGCGGGCGGGCTCGCCCGGGGCGACCTACTCGAGGCGTACCGGCGGATGTTCACGATCCGCCGCTTCGAGGAGCGGGCCGGCGAGTTGTACGCCTCCGGCCACGTCCCCGGTTTCGTCCACCTCTCGATCGGCCAGGAGGCGAGCGCCGTCGGCGCCTGCTGGCCGCTTGGTCGAGGCGACGTCATCACATCGACTCACCGGGGCCACGGCCACTGCATCGCGAAGGGCCTTGCTCCCGGGCCGATGCTCGCGGAGCTCATGGGCCGGGCGGGAGGCGTGTGCGGCGGCCTCGGCGGATCGATGCACATCGCCGACCCGCGGCTCGGCATCTTCGGGGCGAACGGGATCGTCGCCGCCGGACTTCCCCTCGCGACCGGCGCAGCCGCGGCGCGGCGCGCCCAGGGCCGGGGTGAGGTCGTCGTCGCCTTCTTCGGCGACGGGGCGGTCGCGCAGGGCGCGTTCCACGAGTCACTCGAGCTCGCGTCTTCGTGGGACCTGCCGGTCATCTACTTCTGCGAGGACAACCAGTACGCCGAGTTCTCGCGCTCAGCGGACCAGCGGCGCGGCTCGCTCGAAGGACGAGCGGCCGGCTACGGCGTCGGCTACGCCGAGGTCGACGGCAACGACGTCGAGGCCGTGGCCGCGCTCATGACCGACCTCGTCGCCGGAGCGCGCGCCGGTGCCGGGCCGTCGATCGTGCGAGCCGCGACCTACCGGTGGCGCGGTCACTACGAGGGCGACCCGGAGCACTATCGGGAGAGCGAGGAGCTCGCGGCGTGGAAGGCGCGCGACCCGCTCGCGCTCACGCGCCGCCGGCTCGTCGAGGCCGGCGTAGCCGACGCCGAGCTCGCGGCAGTCTCGGAGCAGGTCGAGCGACTCATCGAGGACGGGGTCGCGGCCGCGCTCGCCGCTCCCCCGCCCGAAGCCGATGCGACGCTGCGCCACGTGCGCGCGCCGCGGCCCGAGGTGTCCGAGCCGCCGGAGGCCGATGGCGAGGAGTTCCGCACGATGGACGCGATCTCGCTCGCGCTCGAGCACGCCCTCGAGGAGGACGAGACGGTTCTCGTCGCCGGGGTCGACGTCGGCGCCGGAGGCAACGTGTTCGGGCTGACTCGCGGCCTGGCCGAGCGCTTCCCCGACCGGGTGCGGGACACGCCGATCGCCGAGACCGCCATCGTCGGGCTCGCCATCGGCGCCGCGATGGCCGGCATGCGGCCGGTCGTCGAGGTGATGTACCTCGACTTCATCGGCGTCTGCTTCGACCAGCTCATGAACCAGGCGGCCAAGCTCCACTTCATGACCGGGGGCAACGCCTCGCTCCCGCTCGTCGTGCGGACCCAGTTCGGCGCGGGGCGGTCCTCGGGGAGCCAGCACTCCCAGAGCCTCGAAGCGCTGCTCGCACACCTGCCCGGCCTCACCGTGGTCATGCCGTCGACGCCCGCCGAGGCCTACGGGCTGCTGCGAGCGGCGATCGCCGATCCCAACCCGGTCGTCGTGATCGAGAACCGCCGGCTCTACGGCCAGCGCGGGCCGCGCCCGGAGCGCGGCGCGCTCGTCCCGATCGGGCGCGCTCGGATCGTGCGCCCGGGCCGGCACGTCACCTTGGTGTCCTACTCGCGCCTCGTGCACGAGTGCCTCGCGAGCGCGGAGGAGCTCGCTACCGAGGGCGTCGAGGTCGAGGTGATCGACCTTCGCACGGTGTCACCGCTCGACCGAGCCACGGTCCTCGCCTCGCTCGAGCGCTCCGGCAGGCTTGTCATCGCCCACGAAGCGGTTCGAGACTTCGGCGTCGGGGCCGAGCTCGCCGCGCTTGCGGCGGACGAGGGCTTCCACCTCCTCGACGCGCCCGTTGTGCGCGTCGGCGCTGCGTGCTCCCCACCGCCGTACGCACCCAACCTCGAAGCCGCCTGGCTACCGGGGCGCGAGGCGATCACCGAGGCGCTCCGGCGCACCGCCGCCTTCTAGGGCGAAGGAGGACCGAAGGTCTCGGCTTCACCGTCCCGCTCGTCGACGGCGAGCTCCCGGACGACGTGGTCGAGTACCTCTCTCCGCAACCGAAGCCGGGGCGGCCCTACCGCTGGATCGGGCAGCGGGGCGGGTCGGCCGATTCGGCCGGCCGGCTAGCAGTGCGTCATCCCCCCGAGGAGCTCCCGGGCGGGTCGGTCGTCGGGCCTCCGGGCGACCCCGGCGGCGTGGCGGGCGGCGGCCGATAGCTGCCGGTCAACTCGG
>JAODBN010000001.1 GCA_025463965.1 Acidimicrobiaceae bacterium | reverse complement strand
GCTGTGCCTAACGCTTCGTGACACCGCCGGCCAGTCGGCGAGGGTGCTCACCGGCTACGACCTGCTGCTCGTCTCCGTGCTCACGGAGGCCCAAGCCGGCCGCCTTCCCACCACCGAGGCCGGCCGTTGCCCCTTCCGGGGCTTTCGGACCGCCCAGGTCGTCGATGCGGCGACCCCGGCCATGCAAGCGGGGGCCGCAGTAGCGCTGCTCGCGGGTAGCGCGGGTCTGGACGACAAGATCCAAGACGGCGACGCTCCGGTGCTGCTGCGACCGGCCGTCTCGCGGACCGCGCGGCGCTTCGCCGCGGCGGGCGCCGTGGTGGCCGATGGCTGCGACCTCGACGGTCTCGCCATCGTGTGCGCTCCGACCAAAGCGAGGGCTGCGGAGGTCAGACCCGCCGCTCGGCTCGACGAGTTGCTCGATCCGTCGGGGTCTGCGGTCGCAGCGGTCTTCTCCCATACGGCCCTCGCCGCCGGGACCCCGGAGAACGGCCCTCACCTCGCAACGATGGGCGACGCCTTCGGTCGTTTGATGCACCTCGTCGACGCCACCGAGGATCGGGCCTCCGATCGTCGCCACGGCCGGTTCAACCCGCTCGAGGCAACCGGAACCGATCACGCTCGCGCTGGCGAGCTCGCCCGCTGCCTCCACCGTGACATCGTGCGCTCGTTTGAGCGCCTCGAGCTTCGCGACGAGAAGCTGGCCGAGAACCTCCTCGGCCCGACGCTCGGCGCCACGATCCGGCGGGTCTGGCCGCAGCAGGCCCCGGCGAGCGCACCGCCGTCCTGTCGATCAGAGCGCCCGACAGCCGTCGGCATCGCTGCGGCGATGATGGCTCCGGCCGCCATGCTCGGACATGCGCTGGCGATGTTCGGCGGTGGCCGCAGAGCTCGTCGGCGGGCCGACCCCTACGGACGCTACGGCTACGACCCATACGGACCCGGCTACGGACGACGTCGGGGTTGCGGGGGACCTAGCTGTGGCGAGCTCCTCGCCTGTGACTGCTGCGCCAATCTCGCCTGCGATGACTGCTGCGGTGAGGACTGCTGCTGCTGCTGCATCTGAGTCCGGCTGGAACGCTCGGATGACTGCCCAATTGTGCACTCCACGGCCGAAAGCGCCTGCTACGCACTTGCTAGTTCCGGCCGCAGGATCTAGGTTGTTGCTCTTACATCGGTCTGTCCTGAGCTCTCAAGCAGCGGGTCCTTCTGCCAGCCGGTCTGTTCATCGGAACGGCTCAGATGGCAGCGAACGATCAGATCGCTGAGGGCGTGGCGGCCCTCGCGCAGTTTTTCATCGGAGAAGGCACGCTCGGAGACACCCTTACCAAGGTGTCCGACCTCGCCTGTGATGCGCTTTCCGCGGACATGGCTGGCATCACGATGCTGGCTGACGGCGTTCCCGCGACTGCGGTGTTCACGGACACCACGGCTCCGGAAATCGACGCCGAGCAGTACCGAAGCGGCGTGGGACCCTGTATCGACGCGTGGTGCCGCCAGGTGGTGAACCGGATCGACGACACCACCGCCGACCAGCGCTGGTCGCGTTTCTGTGCCAGCGCCGCCGACCACGGCGTTCGGAGCACCCTCTCGCTGCCGCTCGTCGCGAAGGGCGAGGGCATCGGCGCCCTCAACCTCTACTCCAAGCAGGTCGCGAACTTCGCCAAACACGACACCGGCCAGGCGCAGACCTGGGCCTCGGCTGCGGCCACGCTGCTGGCCAACGTCTCGGCCTACCAGGACTCGCGCGAGCTCACCGAGAACCTTCGCCAGGCGCTGACCTCTCGCTCCAAGATCGACCAGGCGGTGGGCATCGTCATGTCCGCCGGCGGACGCGACGCCGACGAGGCATTCCAGGTCCTCGTTCGCGCATCGCAGCGCGAAAACCGCAAGCTCAGAGAGATCGCTGCCGATATCGTGAGCGCAGCGGTAGAGCGTCAGTCGACTCGGCTGCCAGAGCACCCGTGAGGGCTCGTTAGATGACAGCGCTCAACATCGCACAGGAGTAGCAAGGCGCCGGTTGGACATTCAGCCGTCGCCAGACACCGTCTGAACGGAACCCCTTCATGCCGATTCAGTCGTCGGTGACCGGCCCTTGGGCACTCGTCACCTTGAGCGGTGAGTTCGACGCCGCCAACTCGTCGACGATCCTCGCGGAGGTCGCCGAGCTGGTCGCTCGCGGGGCGAGCGACGTAACGCTCGACATGAGCACCCTCACCTTCATCGACGCGAGCGGGATCAACGCGTTGATGGCAGTCCACCACCTGATTGCGAACACCGCCGGGCGCATGCTGCTGATCGGCGTCAACGCCTTCACTGCGCGAATGCTGAACGTCGCGGGCCTGGGCGGCGTCCTCTCGGTATTCACAGCCTCGATACCCGAGCCCCCGAACGAGGCGCCCGGGACGCTGCGATCGCCGGAGGACGAGTTCACCCGAGGCTTCTACGAGCTGTCCCAACTGCTCGTGAGCGACCAAACGCTCGCCGAGGACCTCGACCGGATCGTCCAGTCAGCCGTCGCCGTCGTGCCGGGGTGCACGGCCGGAAGTATCGCTCTCGTCGCCAAGGGGGACCCGAGGACTGCGGCGTCTTCCAGTCGGATCGCCATGGAGGTAGACGTCGCTCAGTACGTCACCGGCGAGGGGCCGTGCCTCGACGCCGCGCACTACGGACACCGGGTGCGTCTCGATGTGCTCGCCGCCGATCACCCCTACAAGCATTTCGCGGCGCTCGCAATCAAACCGGGGATCCGCTCGACGCTGTCACTGCCGATCCTGCTCAGCGATCAGCTCGTTGGCTCGCTGAACCTGTATTCGACCGACCCCGACGCGTTCGACGAGGGCGCGGAGGCGATGGCGGACGTACTCGCCGCCCAGGCCGCGACGGCCATCCATCGCAGCCTGCTCTACGAGGCCACCAGGCGCCTCACGGATCGTCTGCAGCGACACAGCGACGATTATTCCGACGTCATGATCGCCGAGGGCGCGCTCAGCGCCCTCCACTACTGCAGCCTGGAGCAGGCACACGGGCTTCTTCGATCGGCAGCCCGGGCGAACGAGGAGTCCATGGCCGCAGCAGCACGGCGGATTCTCGACCAACTCGCCAAGGAGCCTCCGCTCGTCTGAGGTCCGGGCCTCACCCTGACGGGATCGTGGTCAGACCTCCGTCAACCGTGATGCAGGTACCATTGACGTAGCTCGCCGCATCGCTACAGAGGAAGCGGACGACCGACGCCACTTCTCGCGGGTCGCCGAAACGCCGAGCGGGTATCGCAGACAGGTAGCGCTCCTCATCGATGACACCGCGCGCCACGTCTGTCTCGTGCATCTCGGTCCGGATGAACCCGGGCGCCACGGCGTTCACCCGGATCCCCGATGGCCCCAGCTCACCCGCGGCGATCCTCGTCATCATGACGACGGCCGCCTTAGCCGGCGCGTACATCATCCGTCCCGGCATCGGCGAGAAGGCACGAATCGACGCAATGTTGATGATGTTTCCCGCCTGGCGAGGAAGCATCATCCGGGCTGCGGCCCGCATGCAGTAAAACACGCCGCTCTGCATCACCGCGAGCGGCTCGGCCCAGTCCTCGTCGCTCAGCTCATGAACGAACGGGCCGATCCTGCTGATGCCCGCGTTGTTGACGAGCACATCGAGCGCCCCAAACTGGTTCGCCAGGCGCTCGATCGCTCTGGTCGCGGCGCCGCTGTCGGACACGTCTGCCACGACAAGTGCCGCAGTAACACCCGACGCCTCGAGCTCGGCTTTCATCCCGGCCCCCGAGGCAGGATCCACCTCGATGATTCCAACGGACATGCCGGCCGAGCCAAGCTCGCGGCAGATCGCGCTGCCAAGTCCCTTCCCCCCGCCCGTAACGATGGCGCTACGCCCGCTGAGCCGAGGCGCGTCCTCAGTCATCGGCGGTCAGACCCGCGGGGCGGCGAGCTCCGTCACCAGCCCGGGTTCCGTCCGCCCCGGTCGCTGCTTCAACGGGAGCGAGGAAGCGCGAGAGAACGTTCCAGGTCACTCGGTCGACGCCATTGCGATAACCGTTGTGCGCCAACGAGCCGTTCCAGGAGATGGACCCCACGGAGAACACGGCGCCGCCGCTAGCGGACGTCAGCAGCGTCATGTCCGCTCGAGCTTCACCAACCTCGCGCGCCCCCCGGAAGCGGATGCGATCCTCTTGCGCCACGCCGTAGTAGTCCGACAGCGGTCCTGAGGAGGCGAGCACCACGGTCTCGTGCGGGCTTCCCAGCTCGTAGTCGATCCGGTCCACTTCGTCGCCGACCGCGCCCCCCATGATCAGCCCGTAGTCGCCGATGAGGTCTTCTTCGACACCCTCGAAGACCCAACTGAGCTCATCGGCGTAGCTGGCTGCGGTACGCCGGTAGCCGACCGAGCGCCCGTCCGCGCCCTCTGCGGCGAAGCCGATGCCGAGCAGCCGGTTGGGCGGCCGTCCCCGATAGCGCCAGAGGCCACCAGGCTCCCCCGTCGTGCTGTGATGCAGCTCGCCGGGCTCTGAGTTCCACGGCCGAGACCCCGCGATGCCGCGCCGGACTTCGACCACGTTGGAGCGCTCCGGGTGCACGCTCGTCACCCAGTAGAAGCCGTTTCCTCCCAGGTACATGACGCGGCCTCCGCCTTCGACCCACTCCTCGAGGGCGTCGAGCATCGGCGTCGTCCAGTACTCGGGATGGCCACCCGTAATGAGCACCCGATACTTGCGCAGGAGGGCCAGTCCGCGGTTGTGCAAGTCCAGGTCCGTCGTCGTGTCGAAGCCCACACCCTTTTCCTCTAACCAGTCGGTGAGATAGAGATCGCCGGAGAGGTGGCGCGGCGCGTGCAGGATGCGAACCCGGTACTGCGGCCTCAGGTTCGGGATGGGACGCAACGAGGAGGAATAGGTCACTCCGCTGAGGTCGACATGCACGTCGTACAACGACTTTCCGAACTCCGGGTGTCGCTCGACGTACCGGTCGAGCGGGTCGTATTCCGGAGGCCAGTCACTCGGAACGTTCGGCTGCATCGAATCGCCCACACGCTCGTTCGCATAGGCGACGTAGGTCATCGTCGGCATCAGCACGAGCACGTCGTGGGGATCACCGTCTTCGGCCGGCTCGACGACGAAGGGCAGGTAGTCGATGAGCCCTGGCACCTCGGTCTTCAGCGCATAGACCCCGCTGCCTTGGCCGGCCGGCACCACCCATTCGAGATCCACCGACCACGCGGCATCCTCGAGATCGTCCTCGTGAAAGTGGATGGCGGTGTACTGCTCGGGGACCCGGCGGAAGTCGCCCTCGTGCCCGCTCCAGCGCCGGCCCGTGACCGCTCGAGTCGGCATGTTGACGAGGAGGCCGTGAAAGCCGTTCGGTCCCCCGTCGGGAACGCTCACACTCTGTTGGCGTTCGTCGAAGCGCCACTGTGCGTAGAGGCCGGCATCGACGGGCGGCCCCTCGTCTCGGGAGAGCACCTCGACTTCCTCGTCGGTCATTGCCCGGCTGTAGACGGTCGGCGAGTCGATCTTCCCGTTGAACGAGTCAGCGATCGTGCGCGCTTCGTGAACGCAAGATCCCGCCGCACCCACCCTGAACGGTACGTCGAGCTGATTGGGATTGAAGTCGGGACGGAAACGCTGGGCGTCAGTCACGAGCCCCTCCTTGTCCCACGGGGACAGGCTCCTCACGTGCACGCCGTACGAACCGCTTTCCGAGTCGAGCGTCGCGGCGGCGAAGTACCAGGTGTTTCGCTCCAAGCGCACTCGGCTGCGCACCACCAGCGACTCGCTCGCAGAAGCCGCCTCAACAACGAGGTGCCCGTCGCTGTCGATGAAGAGCCCGTATCCCTGATCCTCGGCCGAGCACCAGCGGCAGATGACTGCCTGGCGCCTTCCGTGCTGGGGCGTGGTCGGAGCGATCCAGCACTGAAGCGTTGCCGATCGGAGGCGGAAGGCGCTTCCCACCTCGTTCGCGGACAGGTGTGAACCCGTCTCGCATCGCTGTAGGCGCCCGGGATGGCTTCCGTCCAGGTCGCTCGTGACGTGCTCCTCGGTGAAGCCCTTGTCGGGGCGGCGCTCATCTCCGTGGATCAACCGAACGACTCGGGCTGCGTAGCGTTCCTCGCTGGTGCTGACCATGAAGCGAACGGTCTCACCAGGCTTCGCACCGAGTCGGTCCGAATACCCGGTGAGCTCCAAATCGCCTCGCTGGTCGCCAGATGGACGGCTCGTCAAGCGCCTCAGCTCCTCTCGAAGAGATGCTCTTCGACCACTGGTTCGGGGGGGGCGTCGGAGGACCGCGCGTCGTCGAGAGGAGGCTGGGCGGCGACCTCGCTCGAGAAGAAACAGCGCGAGAGCACGCCCGCATCGGATACCTCGAGCATTGGCTCGGACACCTGGCAGCGGTCAACGGCGTAGTTACAGCGCGGATGGAACGTGCAGCCCGAGGGTGGAGTCCTTATCGACGGAATCTCGCCACGGACCTCGATGCGATTGCGTCGCCTTTCGACCTCCGGGTCGGGAATCGGCATGGACGCCAGCAACGAGCGGGTGTAGGGGTGCGATGGGCGGTGGAGGATGACGTCGGACGGTCCGTATTCGACGACTCTTCCGAGGTACATCACCGCGAGTCGCTGGCAAAAAGAGCGCATCAGCGCGAGGTCGTGGGAGATGAACAGATAGGTGAGACCCCGGTCGCGCTGCAGCTGCGCCAGCAGCTCGATGATCTGCGCCCGAATGGAGACATCGAGGGCGGACACCGGCTCGTCCAAGATGACCAGCTTCGGGCGCAGGGCGAGCGCCCGTGCGATCGCGACCCGCTGGCGTTGTCCACCCGAGCACTCCCGTGGGAATCGCTGCGCGAACGACGCGCCCAAGCCCACGTCGTTCAACAGGCTGATCACCGCGCGCTCGCGGGCCTTCGCCGAGAGATCGGTGTGGAGCTCGAGCGGCTCGCTCAAGATCTTCCCGATGAGCTTGCGCGGGTGGAGTGAGGAGTACGGGTCCTGGAACACGACCTGAAGGTCGCGCCGAAGGCTGCGCAGCTTGCGCTCCGAGACGCCTCCGAGGTCGACGTCTTCGAAAATGACTTGGCCGCTCTGGTAAGGGATCAGGCGGAGCACGGCATGCACGAGCGTCGTCTTGCCGCAGCCCGACTCGCCCACGATCCCGAGCGTCTCGCCTGCGGCCGCCTCGAAGGACACCCCTTCGACGACTCGAAGCGCGTCCTTCCCGACCGTCGAGTTGCCCTGGTGCACACCCTTGCCGCGGTACACGACGAGGTCTTGGACCGAGAGAATCGGGCGTCCGGAATCGGTCACGTCACAAGCTCCGAGCGCCAGCAGGCCGCTTGGTGGCCGGGGGTGACGTCCTCGAGTTCCGGGCACTCGGTGCAGACAGGGGCGGCGAGCGAACACCGTGGCACGAATGCGCACCCGACCACCTGGGTGAAGCCGTCGACCGCTTCCCCCGGTATTGCGCTCGTCACAGCGCCAGGCCGATCCAAGCGCGGGATCGAGCGAAGCAGACCGGCGGTGTAGGGGTGTCCTGGAGCGCGGAACACGTCGGAGGTAGAGCCTGTCTCCACCAACCTTCCCCCATACATGACCAGCACTCGGTCACACACCCTCGCGATCACACCGAGGTCGTGGCTGATCAGCAGGACCGCCATCTTGAGGTCCTGCTGGAGATCGAGCAGGAGATCCAGGATCTGCGACTGCGTCGTGACGTCCAGCGCGGTCGTCGGCTCGTCGGCGATCAGCAGCCGGGGATGGCTCGCAACGGCGGTTGCAAGGAGGATGCGCTGTCGCTGGCCGCCCGAGAATTGATGCGGGTAGTCCCGAGCGCGATTGCGTGCGTCGGGGATCCCCACCCTGGACAGGAGCTCAACCGCCTCGAGCCGAGCCTGGGTGCGCGAACGTCCGGAGTGACGCTCAATCACCTCGACGATCTGGCTTCCGACTCGCCGCGTGGGCGTCAGGGCCCGCAAGGGATCCTGGAACACCACCCCGGCGGCTCCACCGCGGAGCCGCGCGAGGCTGGCCGCACTGGCGCCCAGCACGTCGACGCCGGCCACGCGCAGGCTTCTCGCTCGCACTCTCGTCGTTCGGTCCGGCAGCAGCCGCAAGAGACTGAGCGCGGTGACGGTCTTTCCCGAGCCGGACTCTCCGACGAGCCCGACCGCCTCGCCGGAGCGGATCTGGAACGAGACGCCCCGGACCGCGTGACCGATCGCACCCCGAACTGCGAAGTCCACTTCGAGGTCCGCGACCTCGACAACCGGATCGGGTGCAGGTTCCGGGAGTGCCGTCGATGCCGGTCGCACCGAGGTCTCGGCGCCGCTCATCCCTCGCGCCCGTATCGGATGCGCGGGTCCAAGAAGAGGTATGCCACGTCCACCAAGATGTTGGCGACAACAACGGCAGCGACGATGACCATGATGCCGGCTTGGACCACGTAGTAATCACGGGTGGTGATCGCCTGGACGAAGAGCGACCCGAAGCCTGGGTACGCGAAGACGGTCTCGACCACCATTGCGAACCCGAGCGACGTCGACACGGCGATCCCGACCACCGTGACAAAGGGGATCATGGCCGGCTTAGAAGCATGCCTGGCGACCACCTGCCATTCGCGCAGGCCCCTTGCCCGGGCCGTCCGCACGAAGTCCTCGCGCATGACATCGAGGAACGACCGCCGCAAGAACTGCGTGAAAATAGCGGACATGTAGATGCCGAAGGTGATCGCCGGGAGCGCCAGGGACTTCAAGCCGGCGAGTGGGGAGGAGTACGGCGAGATGTACCCCCCGGCCGGCAGCCAGCCCCAGTGGATGGCGAACAGCAGGATCGCCAGGATGCCCAGCCAGAACGTCGGGATGGAGAGGCCGACCACCGACCAACCCAGAGCGATCCGGTCGAGCACGGAGCCCTTCCGGAGGCCGCCGAGGCTTAACACCAGGGTGAAGGCGAGGGCGACGACAGTGCTCGCCCCGATGAGCGTCAGGGTCACCGGGAGGGTCTGAGCGAGCAGGTGGCTGACCGGGACGTTGCTGACGACCGACACCCCGAGATTTCCTTGCAGCACATGCTCCCACCACCCGACGAACTCGGCGACAAGCGACTGGTTCAGCGCGAACTCCCGTTGGATCGCGGCGACTTGGGCAGCCGATGCGTGGGTGCCCGCGATGATCTCCGCCGGGTTTCCGGGAAGAAGGTGGAAGACGAAGAACGCGACGACCGAGCCCCCCGCGAGGGTCCCTATGCCGCCGGCGACCCGAGAGAGTAAGTAGCGCCTCATCGCCTAGCCCGTCTTCGCCAAAGGCGCATCGCCGTCGTCGGACATCGAGTTGGCGAGCATCAACAACAGCATGATGATCAAGAACAGGCCGAGTCCGGGGAACACCCCGTACGACCAGGACTGCGAAAGGTACTGCCGCGCCGTGTTGAGCATCGCCCCGAGAGAAGGGGTTGGGGGCCGAACCCCCATCCCGAGGAAGCTGAGGCTCGCCTCGAGCTGGACGGCGAGCGCCCCGGCGATCGCGGCCTGGACGCGGAGCACCGGCATGATCGCCGGGAGGATCTGGCGAACCATGATCCTGACCGATGACGCCCCCAGCGCGCGAGCGGCCAGAACGTACTCCTTCTGCCGCTCGACCAGCGTCGACGCGCGGGCGACCCGTGCGAACAGCGGGATCGACACGACGATCGTCGCGAGCACTGGGGTCGCGGTGCTCGGTCCGACAATCGCGACGATGGTCATCGCGATGACGAGCGTCGGAAAAGCCAGCATGAAATCAACCCCGCGCATCATGACCGAGTCGACCAGGCCCCCCACATAGCCCGCGGCCATCCCGATCGCGGCCCCGACGACTCCGGCCACGACAGCCGTGCTGGCCGCGACCAGCAGGGACAGACGAATGCCGTAGATGAAGCGGACGAAGATGTCCTCGCCGAGCTCATCGGTGCCGAAGGGGTGCGCCCAGCTCGGCGGAGCCAATGAGGCGCCAGACTGCGCCGAAGCTGGGTAGGGCGCCCATAGCGAAGCCGTCACGCTGATGAGCACCAAGACAATCAGTGCTCCGACGATGACCCGCTGGGAGGGAGTTCCCGGACGGTGACGTTCGCGCGTCCTCGTAACGAAGTCCCTCACTACGGAGACCGTGCCTCGGTACTCCGGCGCCAGGGGAACGGTCATGCTTCGCTGTCCCTCCTAATTGGCCGCAAGCCAGTCCATTGCGTGGTTCATGCGTACCGCATGTGATCGAGGATGAGCCAGTCGTCCCGACCGTCCATGAACCCGGTCAGCTTCTTGCTGAAGGCGTACTGGGTGCGCTGATAGGCAACGGCGATGTCGAAGCTCTCGTTTTGCTGGATGGTCTCGAAGGCCTGGCACCAGTGTTGCTGCTGAGCGGGCGTCACAGCGAACGTGGCCTTGTTGATCGCGTTGATGTAGTTGCTCGGCGGGGTGCCACCCGCCCACAGCGGATTAGACGCCACCTTCGAACCGGTGTTCCCCGCGGTCTGGAGGATCGGATAGCGGTTGACGGTCCCGTCCGAGCTCGTCATCAGGTCGAAGTCTCCGGCCTGACTGCCCTTGAACTTGTCGATCCAGACACCGATATCCGCTGGCACGAGCTGCGCGTTCATTCCGACCGCCTCCATCTCCTGGGCGAGCAGCGAGGCGTTGAGCCCGAGCTGGGGCAGGATACCTGTCAGCTGGAGGATCTGGATCGGCTGACTGGTGCCGAGGAGGCCGAGGCTCTTGAACATGGACTTCGCTAGCTCCGGGTCATAGGGGAAGGTCTTGGCCAGCCCAGGCCTCCAAGCCAGCGATCCCGGCGGGGCGAAGGTCTCGGTGGGGGTGCCCGTTCCAAACAGTGCGACCTGGTTGTATCGGGAGCGATTGATCAGGTGCTGGAGCGCGTGCCTCGCCTGCAAGTTGGCGAACGGGTGCCCGGGCTGGCAATTCGCCAGCACGCAGTCACAGATGGAGGCCGGGCCGCCTTGGATGCTGAAGCGACCCTTGAGGCCGGCGATGGACTGTGCCGGGACGTCGTAGGCAAAGTCCAGTTCACCCGACTCCAGCGCGGCGACCATGGCGTTCGGATCGCTGTAGTAGCGCAGCTGGATCTCGTCGAGATAGGGAAGGGGGTTGAGGAAGAACTTCGGGTTCCTCGACAGCACGGCGAGGACGTTTGGCTGGTAGTGGGTGAGCTTGAACGCTCCGGTGCCGTCTGCCTCCGTCAGCATGGCTTTCGGTCCCTTTGCCAACAACGGAGGGCTGACGAGCGACATCCGAGCGTGTAGCTCGATGACGAGTGCGGGCGCGGTTGGAGCCTTGAAGTTGAGGCGCGCCGTCAGGTGATCGATCCGCTGCGCCTCGCCGATGAACGGAACCCAGTTGCCAGCGTAGTTCGAGAGTGCTGGGTTGCTGATTGCCTTCCAGTTCGCGATGAGGGCTTCGGCGTCCAGGGGATAGCCGCTGTGGAAAGTGATCCCGGGGCGGAGCTTGACCGTCACAGACCGCGCGTTTGGCGCGACCTGGAAGCTCTCGGCAAGCCAAGGCAGAGGCTTGTCCGCGTTGACCTGGTTGGTGTCTCGTAGCGGCTGCCCATAGAGGTTGTTGAACAGCGCGTAGTTGCCCTGATCATCCTGCCAAGGGCTGAAGCTCGTGAAGTTGTCGGAGGTTCCGAGACGGAGCACCCCGCCCTTACCGACCGACGCCCGCCGGCGCACTTTCGGCGCTGGCGCCTTGGTTCCTTTCAAGATTGCGGGCAGAGCCGGCGCCGCAATGCCCAAGACCGCGCCCGACTTGAGCAGCGATCTGCGGGAGATCGTTCCCTCTACAGCAGCCTCATCCGACATTCTTTTTTTTTCCCCTCGTCGAGTTGGTGTGGTTGGCATCATCAAACGGTGCTCGCTACCTTCGGTGCCTGGAAGAGCTCAAGGGTGTTGCCATCGGGATCATTGAGGTAACAGATCAGGCCGCCGTGATTCACTCCCGCCGTGATCGCTACCGGTGGACTCGTGAACGAGACATTGAGCGCACTGAGACGGCGGAACTCGTGCTCCAAGTCGTCGACCAACAAAGACAGATGGGCAAAGCTCGTCATTCCCGGGCGCACTGTGCCTCCGGTGAGCGGTGGGGAGACGTAGGAGATCAATTCCAGGAGCGGCCAATGACCGTTCTCCGGGCCCGGGATCCGCATCAGCGCAACGTCGATGACGGCGTCCGGGACCCCGAGCAGACGCCGCGTGTACGCGTTCTCCTGACGTTGTGAGTAGATCTGCTCGAAACCCAGGGCAGCCGTGTACCAGGACGCAGCCGCTCCGGCGTTCGATACCGAGAATGAGAAGTGCCCCACTCCGAGAATCACTGACTCGTCTTCCTCTTTTGGATGCTGAAGCTGTCCCAACTCGGCCGCCCGGGCGCGTCTTCGAGAACGGGCTTCGATCTAGGAAGCCGGTTGTCCCGACTGCCCTTCGTCATCGTGCAGTGCACTCGGCGCTTCTTGGCTCGCGAGTTCGGACGCGAGACGCCCCATGGCTCTATCCAACGCGCCTTCAAGCTCCTTGACCTCCCGATCCGTATGAGTCGTCGAGGTGTAGAGGATCCCCCGAGGGATGACATGGATTCCCTCTTCGAGTAGGAGCTCGGACAGGCGGACGTAGGCGCCTGGGTCCGCTGTGAGAGTGTCCTCGTAGGAGGAGACCGGCTGCGTGGCGACGTAGGCGTACCCCGCGGCCCCGAGCTGGTTCACCTGAAGTGGGACGCCCGCCGCTGCGGCCGCCTCCCGGTACGCGCTGGCAAGCGCGAAGCCGGCCTCGTCGAGTCCCGGATAGATCTCTTCGGCATTTCGCTCGTAGGTCTCGATGGCCGCGAGGGCAGCCGCCCCGCAGATGGGATTGGCGTTGAACGTTCCCATATGGCTCACGCGCCCTGAGGCGACCTCCGACATCACGTCGGCCCGCCCGCAGACCGCGCTGATCGGGAACCCGCCGCCCATTGCTTTACCGAGGATCGTCATGTCCGGGGTCACGCCAAGGCGCTGTTGGGCGCCGCCGAGCGCAAGGCGAAAGCCGGTGATCACCTCGTCGAAGATCAACAGCGCCCCCGCGGCCGAAGTGAGCTCCTGCACCGCCTCGAGGTAGCCCGGCGCAGGGGACAGGCAACCGCGGTTGACTGCGACCGGCTCCATGATCACGGCCGCGACCTCGCTGTCAAGCAGCTGGCGGAGCGCGTCGACGTCGTTCCAGGCGCAGACGTCGATTGACGCCGATGCTTGCGGGTCTTGACCGGCCGTACCTGGCTCTCGCGGGTCGAGCGACGCTCCCACCCCTATGTGCAACGGATCGAGCCACCCGTGGTAGTGGCCCTGGAACTTGATCACCCGACGCCTGCCGGTGGCGGCCCTCGCGATCCGTATCGCGGCATGCACCGCCTCGCTGCCGGTGTTGCTGAAGGCGCAGAGCTCCGCGCTAGGCACGGTCCGACACACTGCCTCGGCCAGGGCCGGCTCGATGGGGTGCGAGGCGCCGTAGCCGAGTCCCCTGTCGAGCTGACGATGGACGGCTTCGATGACCGCCGCTGGTGAATGACCGAGCAGCATCGGCCCGTATGCCAGCGCGAAGTCGACGTACTCATTGCCATCGATGTCAGTCAGGCGAGGTCCGCTGCCGCCCACGAAAGAGACTGGGACCGGCCTCTGAGCCGCCCGGATCGCAGTCGCGACGCCACCGGCGAGAGAAGCAAGCGAGCGCTCGTGCTCACGAGCAGAGCCAATGAAAGTACGGTTCATCTAAGCCTTCCGCACTCGCTCGCGATGCGCTCAGCCGCCTGGGTTTCACCGACTGCACCAGCTGCGCGCCTACGTCTCGAACTAGCAGCCCGCCCGGGCATAGACCTCTCGCTCTCGGAACCGCGGGGAAGCACGCCCCCTCGTTTCCAGTGCAGAGCGGTTTCAGTCGCTGGAATCACCGATCCGGTGTCTGGCACAGGGGCGACTGTGCCACTCCTAGCTGGCGATGTCAATCATGAGTTGACGAGATGCGGCAGATTCACGACTAAGAGCCAACAACTGGTCCGTTGAGTGGAACGTTTGGCCGTTTTACGAGAGGGATGGCGCTTTGGCCGTGGTCCGTTGACCACAGTGACAAGGCCAACAGGAGGCAGGTTCGCGGGTGAGGCCCGGCGAATCAGAGGGTGGCGATCGGCAAGTCGCGTGAATCGCCGATCAGACGTCCTGACTGTTCCTCATGCCGCACGGGACCCCGACGTCCCTGGAGGGTGCCTGACGCCCGCATTCGGGCTGGGGCTCTAGTGATGAATCTCGCGGTACTCCGCTTCGAGCATCTCTGCCGTACGAAGCAACAGATTGGCGAACTCCGGCACGCGGCCCTTCGGAAAGCGTCGCACCGGCGCGCTGATGCTGATGCCCATCGGTATTGGAGGCCCGCTCACGGGGACTGCGATGCAGCGGCCGTCCTCCTGATTTTCACAGTCGTCTAGTGCGAACCCTTGACGTCGGACGCGGGTGATTTCCTGGCGGAACACGTCGAGAGAAGTGATCGTCCGTTTGGTGAAGGAGGGCAGCCCCTCCGACTGCAGAATCGAGGTCAGGCTCTCTTCGCTCATCTGGGTCGCGATGACTTTGCCAATCGCTGTGGAATGGATCAGCCCATGCTCGCCGACTCTCGCCGCGAGCCGCATGATCTGGCTGCTCTCGATGACCAGGACGTGAACGTACTGACTACCGTCGAGCATCCCGAGGTTCAATGTCTCTTCGGACTGCTCTGCCGCCAGCTCCATAAGTGGCCGGGCCATCGCGACAAATTCATCGATGCGCCGTTCGGGCTTCGGGTGGAAGGCTCTGCCGAGACGCACAAGGTTGCTGTCAGCGTCGCGTTCGACGTAATCGCGAGACGCAAGGCCGATCACATAGCGATAGGCAGTACTTTTCGCGAGCCCGGTCTTCTCAGCGAGATCAGTGAGCGTCAGGCCCGAGGGAGCGTCCTGGAGTCGATCGAAGATGTCGCACACCCGCTCCACCGAGCGCGCGGCAGAGGACGAGCTTGACTCCTCCTCGAGCTCTACAGGCTGCGGATGTGCACGGGCGGCTCCACCGCTCTTGGGCGCCGCCGCCGCCGTTGCTTTGGACGTCATTGTCCGTACCTTCCGTGGCATCGACTCGAGGGAACTCCCGTTCACGATAGCTGGCGCGACGGCGCAAGCAGAAGGAACCGACTCTCTTTCCGAGCGACCGAGTTCGCCTCATGGAGCCACCTGACCTGGTGTTTTGCAATTCGAAGTGGGCTACGCCGTGCCTCTCACCGTGGTCGCCGGTCACCACCCTGACCGAGCTCATTACCGTCGATTGACAGCGCGTGGCTTCCGTGCCACAGTCTGCTAATGCCATCAGATGGATGGACTGGTCCATCCAGTGGAACAGTACCTCACCTTTCGGCTGGTCGGTCATTACGGGCGTTGAGGCCTTCCGGCGTTGGCCGAAGCGCCTACAGATTCCGCGCCGAGATGAACCGCAGACCACCGATTGATGCGGAGGCGGCGGGGTCATGAGGAGGAGACGACGTCATGTTGACGGACGCTCAGTTGGGACAGTTCCAGGACGAGGGCTACGTCGTCCTGTCCGACGTGATTCCCGAGGCGATCATCTCGGACATCCTGCAAGAGCTCGGCGAGATCGCTGTCAGCCTTGTCGAGAGGGAGAAAGAGCGTAAGCCGACGCTCGACGCAATGGCTGGTCGGGACCCCTTTGCCCGACTGATCGGACTCTCGGGTCAGACGGGCAAGATTTACAGCCAGTACTTCGACATGAGCTTTCCTACCGGTGTCGCCGTTGCCGATGACGTTCCGATCAATACCGGGCCATCGCTCTTCGCGTTCCTGACGCACACTGCGTTGCTCGATTGCGTCGAGAGAATCATCGGCCCAGAGATCTCCTCGAACCCCGTCCAGCACGTGCGGCTCAAGCTGCCAGAAGGAACGCTCCCAGAGAACGTGACCAACTCGCTGGTCGGCACGGTGCCGTGGCATCAGGACAACGGAGTGACGACTGCAGATGCCGACGAAGCCAACATCCTCACGGTGTGGGCGCCGCTGACCCCGGCCACCATCGAGAGCGGATGCCTTGAGGTGATCCCGCGCTCACACCGACAGGATCTACTCCGCCACTGCTCGTGCCCGGAGGGATACGCAATCCCAAAGCGGGTAATTAGCTCTCTCGGTGGATCGCCGGCCACCCCACTCGAGATGCAGCCGGGCTCCGTGCTCTTCATGCACAAGCGGACGATCCACTCCTCCTTTCCGAACCAGACGGCCGACCAGCTGAGAATCAGTCTCGACCTTCGCTACAACCCGATCGGCCAAGCGACCGGGCGATCGCTGTTCCCCGACTTTGTCGCCCGGAGTCGACGGGACCCCGAGCTCGAGCTGCGGGACCCCGCTCGGTGGTCGGAGCTATGGCAGACCGCACGTCGACGCCTGCAGGCGGGAGTGGACCCCTCGGACTTCTTCCGGTGGGGGGCAAACGACGAGATGTGCGCGTAGTTGCTCGTTCCGACTCCACCCAGCAACGGTTGCCCCACACGGCATGCCACGGATACGCCTACCGATCGAGAGGGTCTCGCGTGCTGATTAGCGATGTCAGGGTACTGAACCTGCACTACGACTATGAGGGCGAGGGATTTGTCTGCGCCGAGGGAACCACCAATGCCCGCCTGACTTCACTCGTCGAGGTGGTGACCGACGACGGTGTGTCGGGATGGGGCTCCGCCTACACACATCCGGACCTGCTCCGAGTGATCATCGAGGGGCACCTGAAGCCTTACCTGGTCGGAGAGAACCCGTCTGACATCGAGAGCCTGTGGTCGATGATGTACGGCCTGACCCGCTGGTACGGTCGCAAGGGCGTCGCGATATCCGCGCTCGGGGCGATCGACATCGCACTGTGGGACATCCGGGGCAAAGAGCTTGGCCAGCCCCTGTATCGGGTCCTCGGCGGCTCGAAGCCATGGGTCACGGCGTACGCGAGCGGTCTGTTGTGGCAAGACGACCTCGCAATGCTCAGGGCCGAAGCCGGAAAGCACATCGCCGATGGGTTCAAGACGATGAAGATGCGGCTCGGACGAGACCCGGAGTACGACCGAGCCGCCGTCCTCGCGCTCAGCGCGGAACTGGCTGGCAATGGCCGGATCGCCGTCGACGGGACCCATCAATACTCACTCGAGGAGGCGCTCGAGTTCTCTCGCTTTCTCGCTGACCACGACGTCGCTTGGTTCGAGGAGCCGTTCCCTCCAGAGGAGGTGGAGACCTACGCCCTCCTGCGACAAGCAGGGATCGTGCCCGTTGCCGCAGGGGAGAACGAGTTCGGCGTGCAGGGCTTCGCTGAGCTCTTTCGAACCGGAGCGGTAGACATCGCCCAACCGGACGCCTCTCGGACCGGCGGCGTCAGCGAAGCCTTCAAGATCGGAAAGCTCGCCGCGTCGTACGGCGTCGGCATTGTCACGCACACGTGGAATGACGCCGTCGCCCTCATCGCGAACGCTCATGTCGTCGCAGCTCTGGATAACGGGGAGATGGTCGAAGTTGACCGTACTGGCAATCCGTTCATCGACGAGCTCACCACGACCCCGCTGTCGATACTCGACGGGCGTCTGCAGCTGTCAGACGCCCCCGGTCTCGGCATCGACCTGCGGCCAGAGACGGTGTCTAGGTATCTCGTGCCGCCAGGCCAAATGGTCCCGAACGGCAACTACGCCGACCTCGTCTTCGGCAAAGACTTCCGCCCGTAGGTCCGTCCCTCATCGACCAGATGGACGACGAATGCAGCACATGCGCGCACTCGGGATCATCAGGGAACCATCCGCACGCCGGATGCTTCGGACCCTCACTGGCGTGGCAGGTGAATTTCGCTCCGCTACTGCTCGAAGGTGGCCGCTTCTTCACGTCATTCTTGGCAGGAGACTTGTGAAGTGCGACACCTGCGCCATCAGGGGCGCCGCCAGAATGTCCCCGCCGAGACCAGCGATCAGGCGCCCCCGATGTCGCCGAGGACCCGAGCGAAGGCGGCGTTGGCCTCTTTCAGCACGTTCTCCTCGTCGATCGTCTTCAGCTCCCGGCCCTCCATGAGGATCTT
>JAODBN010000428.1 GCA_025463965.1 Acidimicrobiaceae bacterium | reverse complement strand
CGCCGTCACCGCCCAATCGAAGGACGACCTCGACGCCGCCGTCTCGGAAGTCCAACGCGCTGCGATCGCCTGCGGCTGCGAGACCCGACGGCTCGTCGGTCAGCAGACGCAGGCTTTCGTCGCCGCCGCGCTTCCGCTCGGACGCGGCCTGTGACCGGGCCTGAACCGAGCCGCCAGACTCGTCGTCTCACCTCGCCGTCCTACCATCCGGCCGAGGAGCCGCGCGCCCGCAGCCGAGCGCGCCACCGCGCCGAACGCGACCTGCTCAGCAGAGCGTGCCGCGAGGAGAACCGATCGCGGAAGGCCGAATACGATCGCGAGCGAGCCGAACGCCGAGCTGCCTCCTATCTTCCACGCGGCGGCGAGACCGGGCCGGCCGCTCTCCGCTCCTATCGACGCTTTGCGGTGAAGCCCCATCGCGCCACTTCCGCCGTCCTGTCCCACGCCTACCCGTTCCTGGCCGAGGGCGGCCTCGGCGGTCAAGGGATGCTCATTGGCGAGGACCTTTTCTCCGGTGGCTCTTTCTGCTTCGACCCCTTCGTGCTTTACCGAAACGGTGTCATCACCAACCCCAACACGCTGCTGGCCGGCGTCATCGGCACCGGCAAGTCCTCTCTGGCCAAGAGCATCATCGGGCGGTCGATTGCCTTCGGCCGTCGCGCCTATGTGCCCGGCGACCCGAAGGGCGAGTGGACGCCCCTGGCCGAAGCGGTCGGTGGTCAGGCGATCGCGCTCGGCCCAGGATTGACCAACCGCCTTAACCCACTCGATGAGGGCACGCGTCCGTCCGACCTCGACCAAGACCGCTGGGACCAGCAGGTCAAACAACGGCGGCGGGACCTCCTCGGGTCGCTGACCGAGACAGTGCTCGGGCGGCCCATCCAGCCGACGGAGCACACCGCGCTGGACACCGCGCTCGAGCACGCCGTCGCCTCAACCGAGACCCCGACGTTGCCCGATGTGGTCGGCTATCTGCTCGATCCCGTCACCGGCAGTGAGTCATTAACGCAGCTGAAGGACGACGGGCGACAGGTCGCGCACGCGTTGCGTCGGCTGGTGCAGGGCGACCTCGCCGGGCTGTTCGACGGACCGTCCACGGTGCGCTTCGACCCGTCGTTGCCGATGGTTTCCCTCGACCTGTCTCGGGTCGGCGCGAGCGACGAGCTGCTGGCTCTCGTGATGACGTGCGCGTCCTCGTGGATGGAGGCCGCGCTGCTCGACCCTGACGCCGGTCAGCGGTGGGTTGTGTACGACGAGGCCTGGCGCATCATGCGAGAGCCGTCGCTGATCAGGCGGATGCAGTCGCAATGGAAGTTGTCGCGCGCGTACGGCATCGCCAACCTGATGATCATGCACCGGCTTTCGGACCTCGACGCGATCGGTGACGCGTCCAGCCAGTCACGCGCGTTGGCCGCCGGGTTGCTCGCCGACTGCTCGACGCGGGTCATCTACCGCCAAGAGAGCGACCAGCTGGCCGCGACGGGCGCCTCGCTCGGGCTCACCCGCACTGAGCGGGAGCTGCTGCCCGACCTCGGTGTCGGCGAAGGGCTTTGGCGGATCGGCAAGCGGGGTTTCGTCGTCCAGCACCAGCTGACCCCGGCCGAGCTCGAGCTGTTCGACACGACGGCCCGAATGATTGGACGCTGAAGTGCCTGCTTCGCATCACGGCTCGGGTCCGTCTGACATCGTGCTGAGCAGCTGCGTGTTCGCCGTCGCGGGCGCTGTCCTGATGTTGTGGTCTGGAGCCGTGCTGGCCGCGGTCATCCACGGATCGGCAGCTCCCGGACATGATGTCGCCGGCTCGATCGTCCGGCTCCTCCGCCATCCAGGGGATCCGTCGTGGGCGTGGCGGTCGGACCTGCCAGGGCCGGTTCTCTATTGGACCTGCACTCTGTTCGTCGTCGTCGCGGTGACTGTGGCCTGCCTGCCCGCGACGCGAATCATCCGCTCTCAGAACGCGGCCCGTATCGAGCGACCGGTGACGCGACTGCCCGGCACCGCCCAAACCCGCGACGTGCGCGAGGTCAGCTCGAAGGCTCTCCTCGCGCGAGCCGCGACTTTGCGGCCCTCCCTGGAGAAGCCTCGGCCGGGCGATGTCGGCTACCGACTCGGGTCCGCACGACGCTCCGCGGTCTGGATGTCGATCGAAGACTCGGCCGTCGTCCTCGGCCCACCGCGATCGGGCAAAGGCCTGCACCTCGTCGTGCCTTTCATCCTCGACTCCCCCGGCTCAGTCCTCACCACCTCCACCCGCCCGGACAACCTTGCCGCGACCCTCAACCACCGGAGCAAACGCGGTCCGGCCGCGGTCTTCGACCCACAAGGCCTAGCCCGCGGCGTCTCATCGGTCTTGCGGTGGTCGCCCATCCGAGGATGCGAAACCCCGCAGACTGCGATGGTCCGGGCTCGCGCGCTCTCGGCCGGGAACTCCAAAGGCGTCGAGAACGCCGACTTCTGGCAGGCCCAGACCGAGTCGGTGATCCGATCTCTGCTTCACGCCGCGGCGTTGGACGGTCGGTCCCCGCGTGACCTCTACCGATGGTCGCTCTCACCGTCGGCGGCCGGCGAAGCAGTCCGAGCGTTGAGCTCCCCGTCGGCCGCCTCTGGATGGTCGGAGTCGTTGGACGAGGCGATCAGTGCCGACCCACGGACCCGGGACTCGATCTGGGTCGGCGTCCGCACCGCGCTGTCTTCCCTCGCCGACCCCCGCGTCCTCGACGCGGTCTCCCCAAGCCAGAACGAGGCGCTCGACCCGGAAGCCGTGCTGCGAGACGGGGGAACGCTCTACCTCCTCGGCACCTCGGCTGGAGCTGGCGCGGCGGGCAACCTCATCGGTGCCTTCATCGAGGACGTCGTCGAAGTCGCCCGTCGCGTTGCCGCACGCTCCGCGAACGCCCGACTCGACCCGCCCCTAGCGCTCATCCTCGACGAAGTCGCGAACTATCCGCTGCCTTCACTGCCGAGCCTGATGAGCGAAGGCGGCGGGAGCGGCATCACCACCGTCGCCGTCCTGCAGTCGCTCGCGCAGGCGCGTGCGGTTTGGGGCGATCATCGCGGCACCTCGATCTGGGACGCCTCCAGCGTCAAGATCGTCCTTGGTGGCGGGTCCAACGCACGCGACCTCGCCGACCTCTCGGCCCTAATCGGAGAGCGAGATGATGAGACGAGCAGCGAGTCTCGCGACGGGCGTGGCTCCAAGAGCACAACGAAGTCTCTTCGCAGGCTACCTATTCTGGATCAAAGCCGGCTGCGCACACTGCCCTTTGGCCACGCCGTCGCGCTGGTCCGATCGTCAAAGCCCATCGTGCTGGAGATGCAATCCTGGCGACACAGGCGAGACGCCCGCGTCCTGGAACGCGGCAAGCAAGCGATCGAGCACGCCATGGTCGAGTTCGATGGCTAGTCGTATGCCAATCTGCGGGCTCGCCGGGGAGGCTCGGGCGTGACTGAGGACGGGGCGGCTGACGATCTCGACGACCTGATCGGATCGTTCAAGGGTCCGCTCGATTGGCGGAAAGTGTCCGAGGCGGATGCCCCACGCCTCTGGGCCGAGCTCCGAGAATGGGTGTCCTGGCTGCGAGACCGCTACTCTCTTGACCACCGCGCCGTTCCGC
>JAODBN010000427.1 GCA_025463965.1 Acidimicrobiaceae bacterium | reverse complement strand
GCCGGCTCATCCTTCGCCGTATGCCGGCGTCGCCGAGGCTGCGTTCGCAGCCGCCCTCGGGCTGCGGCTCGGAGGCGAGAGCTCCTACGGCGGTGTCGCCGAGACACGACCACCGCTCGGTGACGGACGCGATCCCCGACCGGGCGACATTGCGACTGCAGTCCGCCTCTCACGCGACGTCGGGACGACTGCCGCAATCGCAGCGGCCGGGGCCGCCTTGTGGCTGCAAGTTCGCGGTCGCGACAAGGGCGGGGTGTCCGTGTGACCGCACGCGAGCAAGCCCAAATCGAACTGCCACGGCCAGGACCGCACGGCGGTGGCATCGGTCCGCTCGCTGCAGCGCTCGGCGTCGAGCTCACGGAGATCCTCGACCTCTCGGCCACCTTGAACCCGCTCGCACCCGACGTCCCCGGTCTCGTTCGCACCCACGCGGAGAGCATTCGTCGCTACCCTGATTCGGGGCACGCCACTGCAGCGCTCGCCGAGGCAATCGGTGTCGACAGGGATCGACTGCTGCTCACCAACGGAGGTTCCGAGGCGATCGCACTCGTCGCCAGCGAGCTCGGTACCGCGAGCATCACTGAACCGGAATTCTCGTTGTGGCGTCGCCATCTCCGTGCGGTACGGGCGCCGAAAGAGGGTCCTCAGCGCGACCAGGTGCGTTCGAACCCGAACAATCCAACTGGCAGGTTGGCGGATGATGACGAGACCGCAGCGTGTTGGGACGAAGCCTTCTTTCCGCTCGTCACTGGTCAATGGACCCGCGGCGATGCCGATCGTGGCTCAATCGTCGTCGGCTCGTTGACCAAACTCTTCGCCTGTCCCGGATTGCGTCTCGGCTACGTGATCGGACCTGATCCCGAGTTCATTACCCGCCTCGGCCAGCGACAGCCAATGTGGTCAGTCAGCACGCTTGCGACCGAGGTTCTCCCGGACCTGCTCGGAAGCGCCGATCTCCGGACCTGGTCAGCAGAGCTCGCCGCACTTCGAAACTCGCTCGCCGAGCTGTTCGGAGCGGCTGGCTTTGTGGCCGACGCCGCCGACGCACCGTGGATCCTCGTTCACGAGGTGGGTTGGTTGCGCGACGCGCTAGCCCTCCGCGGGGTGCTCGTTCGCGATTGCGCGAGCTTCGGACTGCACGAAACGGTGCGCGTTGCTGTGCCGGATGCGGCTGGCCTCGAACGACTCGAGAGGACGCTTGATCTGGTGTTGGCAGAGAGGTCGTGAGCGTGCGCGGGGCAGTGCTCGTCTGTGGAACGGCGAGCCATGTTGGGAAGAGTCAGCTCGTCGCGGGCCTTTGCCGCGTGCTGGCCCGCAAAGGGACGCGCGTCGCTCCCTTCAAGGCGCAGAACATGGCTCTCAACTCCTTCGTCACTTGCAGCGGTCACGAGATCGCCCGCTCGCAGGCGCACCAGGCCTCGGCCGCTCGCGTCGCCCCCGAGGTCGAGATGAATCCGGTGCTCCTCAAGCCGAGCGGCGAGCTCAGGAGTCAAGTCATCGTGATGGGCCGGCCAGCCGGCGAGATGATGGCAAGCGACTACAGCCAACCGCGCGAAGGACTCGTCAAGATCGTCTCTTCAGCGCTCGCCGACCTTCGCGCTCGCTATGACGTTGTGGTGGCCGAAGGCGCCGGTGGTGCGGCGGAGATCAACCTTCTGAAGAGCGACCTCGCCAACCTGCCGCTCGCCCAACAAGCCTCACTCCCAGCCGTACTTGTCGGCGACATCGAACGCGGTGGCGTGTTCGCATCGCTCTACGGAACTTGGGCGCTCCTGCCCAAAGAGCTGCGGGCTCCGCTGAGGGGCTTTGTCATCAACAAATTCCGCGGCGATGCGAGCCTCCTTAATTCGGGCATTGCCGAGCTCGAGCGGCGTTGCCGGATACCCTGCCTCGGGGTGCTCCCCCACCTCGGCGACCTGATCATCGACGCTGAAGACTCGCTCGATCTCGACGCCAGCCGCGACCACTATTCGAGATGCACATTGCCGGACAATGATCTCCTCGACATCGCCGTCATCCGACTGCCCCATCTCGCAAATTTCACCGACTTCGACCCGCTTGTTTTCGAAGCCGGAGTCAGCTTGCGCTACGTCGTCGACGCCCGCGCCTTGGCTGATCCCGATCTCATCGTGCTCCCGGGATCGAAGGCGACTGTCGCTGATCTTGGGTGGCTTCGCGAACGCGGGATTGACCGGGCAATTGTCAACGCGCTGCGTCGTCGGAGTTGGCTCCTTGGAATCTGCGCCGGCTATCAGATGCTCGGAACGATGATCGATGACGGGTTCGAATCAAGAGCGGGTGAGGTGCACGGGCTCGGGTTGCTCGAGAGCAGAACGATCTTCCATCCTGAGAAGTGCACCCGGCAGCGGAGCGGGCTCGCTCGCTCGGGCGAAGTGGTCTACGGCTATCAAATCCATCACGGTCGTCCCTCGCCGAACGATGGGCACCCGAGCTGGTTCGTGCTCGACGAGGACGCCGGCTGCGAAAATGAGGGTGTGTTCGAGCAAACGCGAGGGATCTCGGCAACGACCTTGCATGGGATTTTCGAGGCCGACGGGTTGCGCCGTTCCATTCTCTCGGCAGTAGCGGACCGACGCGGAAAGCGGTTCGAAGCAAGCTCGAGCACCTTTGAGGAACGCCGCCAAGCCGAGATCGACAGGGTGGCCGACTCGCTCGAGGCACACCTCGACCTCGACGCACTCGACGGGATTATCGCCAAAGGGGCGCCAGCTTGAATGTGCTCGATGCCCTTATGCCAGCAACCCGAGTAGGGCGCACATGAGCTGGCCTCGCCCAGTCCCGCTCGTCGGCGACACCACCTCGGCGGCAGAGCGGCGCGCGGAGCCAACTGCCTGGCGTTTTGACGAAGGCGAGCGCGCCGCGCTGTATTCCGTGATTGCCGCCCGCCGGGATATTCGCCGCTTCCGGCCTGATCCGCTGGATCCTGCGGTCCTCCGACGCCTTCTCGGTGCTGCCCATGCCGCTCCGTCGGTCGGACACTCACAGCCCTGGCGTTTCGTGCTCGTAACCGATCCTGCGATTCGCGAGTGCGCGGCAGTGATCGCCGAGCGCGAGCGTCTCCGTCAAGCGGGTCTTCTCGCCGAGGATGCATCACGACGCATGCTCGATCTCAAGCTGGATGGGATTCGGGAGGCGCCCATCGGCATCGTTGTCTGCTGCGACCGCCGGGTCGAAGCGACCGGGGTGCTTGGTAGGGCCACCTTCCCCGACGCCGACCTCTGGTCCTGCGTCTTGGCGATCGAGAATCTCTGGCTCAGCGCCCGCTCCGAAGGCCTCGGCCTCGGTTGGGTGACGCTCTTTCCTCCTCGTGAGCTCGCCGCCCTCGTCGAACTTCCCGCCGGAGTCGAGACGCTCGGCTGGCTCTGTCTCGGATGGCCCGACGAGCGACCTCCTGCCCCCGGCCTCGAACGCGCCGGTTGGTCACGTCGCCTCCCGCTCGATGCGGTCATTCTCAACGAGCGCTGGCCAGGCGCTGGACCCAAGCCGCCAGAGTCACATCTCCGTGCCCCTGAGCCTGCCGCCATCGTGACCGCCCGCGATGAATCGGATTTGCTCCTCACCCCCCCTGGCTCGCTCGGCGCGCTCGACCAGAGTCTCGAGCGTCTCGGCGCCCTCGGAATCTTGCAGGTACCGGAAGCCATCTTGGTGCTGGCGGCGGCCGATCATCCGGTCGCGAGCCACGGCGTGTCGACCTACCCGACCGAAGTCACCCGTGAGGTGTTCCAGGCCTCAGTCGCTCGAGAGTCGCTTGGTGCGGCCGCCGCTGGCGCTGTGGGCATGCGCCTTGTCCTCGTGGATGCCGGGATAAACGGTGGGCCAATTGGCGGCACCTTGATTTGTCGTCCCCGTGGGCGCCGAGGTGATCTGGTTCACGAGGATGCACTCGATTCCTTGGATCTCAATCAGCTCATCGGCTTTGGTCGCCAAGTCGGCCTCGAGTGCTGTGAACCAATCGTCGCAATCGGCGAGCTCGGGATTGGCAACACGACCGTCGCTGCGGCACTTGCCTCGATACTGCTCGAACTCGATCCTCTCGAGAGCGTTGGCCTGGGAGCCGGTGGAGACGCGGCGACCCTCGAACGAAAGGTCCACGTTGTGCGGGCAGCCGTCGAGCGCGCGCGCCGAGGGCCGGCGGCGGACGGGCGGGATCCCCGGCTTGCGCTTGCCGCAGTGGGCGGTCCCGAGCTCGCGGTGCTCACCGGCGTCGTGCTCGGCGTCGCAGGTCGCGGCGGTGCTGTCATCCTCGATGGTTTTGCGACCGCGCTGGCGGCACTCTGCGCAGTGCGCATCGAGCCTGCCGTGACGGCACACCTCATTGCCGGACAGCGCAGCCGTGAGCAGGGGCATCGTGCCGTGCTTGACGAGCTCGGGCTCGAGCCCCTCCTCGATCTCCGACTTCGCGCCGGGGAGGGAGTCGGCGCGGTCTTTGCCACCCAGCTTCTCCTCACGGCGCTGCGAACACGCGAGGCCAGTGGACGCGTCGTTCCGGGTTGAGTCCTTCGGTCGCCTAAGGAACTGGCAGTCGAGAAATCAGCGCCCGACTCTCGATTTCAACAACTCCCGTTCGTTGCTGATCGGGACCGCTCACTCTTGGGACGAGGGGCAGATCATCGAGGGGCGATCGAGCCTCGAACGAGCGCTCGCGCTCGGTGGCGCGGGCCCCTATCTCCTTCAGGCCTTGATCGTCTCCCTCCACGTCGACAAGGCAACCGATTGACCGCAGATCGTCGCGCTATACGGCGAGCTCGTTCGGCTCACGAGCTCGCCAGTCGTCGCATTGAACCGCGCTGTTGCCGTCGCGGGGCCCGAAGCGGGACTTCGAATCATCAATCAGCTCCCCCTCGAGGACTACCGCTACCTTCACACTGCCAGGACTGAGCTGCTGCGACGGCTCACCCTAATCACGAGGCAGGTGACAACTACCGCAAGGCACTCGCGCTGACTCCTGACCGTGCCAGCGCCGTTGGCTCGAGGGGCGACTCGGCAAGATCGACCTCGGACTCGAGGAGGCATGACGATGCAAACCCTCGAAGAGCAGGACGATGGATAGGATTCACAGACTCGGAATGGTCTAGCGGAGGGAAATCATGCATTTTGGGGTTCACCTAATCGCATTCGTTGAACGAGATAGTGCGGAGAACGGTGAACCGATGGCAGCGTTTCGCTCATTGGTTCGATCGGCGGATCGTTACGGATTTGACCGGATAACGACGGGCGAGCACAGTTCCGGTGGACGATTGGAATGCATCTCGGCGTTGTCTTGCATTGCAATGACCGCCCGGAAAGCCCATGTGGGTCCACTCGTTACGAATGGTGTCACTAGGGATATCGGGGTCGCCGCAGCGGCGATTGCGTCACTCGATACTCTCTCGAATGGGCGCTCGTTCTACGTACTTGGACGTGGTAACGCGGGCATCCGAAGTATCGGCCTACGGCCGTCCACACTTGAAGAGACACGGCAGTTTTTTCTTGCCATACGAGATCTCCTGCAGACCGGACACGCCCAATTTCGCGGACGGGACGTTATTCTGAACTGGCCTTACTCACTCAGGCGGGTCCCTCTCTATCTCGTTGCTGAAGGTCCACTCATGCTTGATCTCGCCGGTAGGGTTGCGGACGGCGTCTACCTGGGTTGTGGGCTGCTTCCCGAGGTCATCGCTGACAGCGTCGAGCGCGTTCGCGCCGGCGCCACGGCCGCAGGCAGAGATCCCGATTCCGT
>JAODBN010000421.1 GCA_025463965.1 Acidimicrobiaceae bacterium | reverse complement strand
GGGCCCGCCTGGACGGCGCGGACCGGCCGCGGCGGCTACACCGCAGTCCGCGAGGCGATCGCGACGGCGCCGCCCGGGAGCGTTGTGGTTCTCGCCGGCGAGGGTCACCTCGGCCACGCGATCTGGGGCGAGGTTTCGACCGCGCTGGCACGCGGGCGCGGCGTCGCCGGGGTGCTCCTCGACGGGGCCTGCCGTGACCTAGCCGCGATTCGCGACGGGGAGCTCGCGATTTTCGCTCGTGGCGGTACTCCGTGCGGGCCGGCACCGGATGTCGAGGGATGCGTGGGGACAGTGGTGGAGTGCGCCGGCGCGCGCGTCGCGCCGGGGGATCTCGTGCTGGGCGACGCGGACGGGGTGGTTGTCGTGCCCGCGGGCTCGGCGCAGGAGGGACTCGAGCTCGCCCGATCTGCGGCGGAGCGCGAGCGGGCTCGCCTCGCCGAGGTCATGGGCGTCGCGTCATCTGCACAGCACGGAAAGGAGGCTCCAAATGGAGCGGGTTTAGCTGGGTGGGCTGGAGGTCTCTGCACAGGGCCTCGGCTGCCTCGGCATGAGCGAGCAGTACGGACCGAGCGACTGGGACCAGTCGATGGCGACGCTCGATCGGGCGATCGAGCTTGGCGTGACGCTGCTCGACACCGCCGACATCTACGGAGCCGGCCACAACGAGGTGCTGGTCGGCCGCGCGGTCCACGGCCGCCGGGACCGCGTCCAGGTGGCGACGAAGTTCGGGATCGACCGTAGCGGCGGCGACGGCGCGGTCAGGCTGCGCGGGGAGCCGAGCTACGTCAAGCGCTGCTGCGACGCCTCGCTTCTTCGGCTGGGCGTCGAGGAGATCGACGTCTTCTACCTCCATCGCCCGGCGCAGAACGCCGAGATCGAGGAGACGGTCGGAGCGATGGCCGAGCTGGTCGCCGCGGGCAAGGTCCGTCACCTCGGGCTCTCCGAAGTCGGCGCAGAGCTACTGCGACGAGCGCACGCGGTTCACCCGATCGCCGCCGTCCAGTGCGAGTACTCGCTCTGGACCCGCGAGGTCGAGAAGGTCGCACCGACGATGGCCGAGCTCGGGGTCGGCCTCGTGGCCTACGCGCCCCTTGGTCGCGGATACCTGACCGGGAAGGTCACCTTGGAGCGGCTGACCCCGGGCGATTACCGCGCCAGCAGCCCTCGCTTCCGCGCCGAGGCGAATCTGGCGATCACCGAGATCGTGCGGCAGGTCGGCACCCGGATCGGGGTCGAGCCGGCGCAGGTGGCCCTGGCCTGGGTCCACGCGCAGTCCCAGCGGCTCGGGATTCCCGTCGTCCCGATCCCGGGGACCCGGCACCGCAAGTGGCTCGAGCAGAACGTCGCAGCCCTCGACGTGCGCCTCGATGAAGACTCACTCGCCCGCCTGGCGCCGCTCAGCGAGCAGGTGACAGGCGGGCGCTACGCCCCGGGCAGCATCGGCTCCCGGGACTGACGCTCGGGCCGCGGCCCTGGCTCAGGTGGTCGCCTCGCCGAGGATGAATCCCGCGGCCCGCCAGCCGATCATCATGCTCGGCGCGTTGGTATTGCCGGAGGGAGCCTCGGGCATGATCGAGGCGTCGGCGACGCGCAGGTTCTCGGCGCCATGGACCTTGAGGTCGGGTCCGACGACTGCGTCCGGCCCCGCGCCCATCCGACAGGACCCGACCGGGTGGAAGTAGGTCGCGGCGGAGCCGCGCACGTAGCGTTCGAGCTCTGCGTCGCTCTGCATGTCCTCCCCGGGCAGCGCCTCTCGCTTGCGCCACTCCGCGAAGGCGGGGGCGGCCCCGATTTCGCGGGCGATGTTGACGGCAAGCACCAGCCGCCGCACGTCGTCCTGGTCGGACAGGTAGGCCGGGTCGATCAGCGGCCGAGCCGTCGGGTCAGAGGAGCTGAGCGAGAGCCGGCCGCGACTGCGCGGCTTCAGCAGCCCAGGGTAGAGCGTGTAGCCGTGCTCGTATTCGTACCCCCCGAAGCCGGGCGGCACGAACGGGAACAGCTGGAATGGGATCTGCACGTTGTAGTGCGGGTCCGCCGGCTCACTCTTGACGTATGCATTCGCCTCGACCATCTGGAACTCGCTCGCCGGGTACGGACCCTTCGTCTCGAACGGGACCGGCACACCGATGTGGTCGTGGAGGTTCGAGCCCACACCCGGTAGGTCGATCGCAACGTCGATGCCGACCCCCCGCAGGTGGTCGGCGGGACCGACTCCGGAGAGCAGCAGCAGCTGCGGCGAAGCGAGGGCGCCAGAGGAGACGATGACCTCGCGATCGACGGCGATCGAGCGGCGCTCGCCGCCGTGCTCGACGATCACCTCGCGCACGCGCCCGGTGCCCGGCTCGAACACGAGCCGCTCCGCGGTCGTGTTGAGCAGCACATCGAGGTTGCCGGCAGCCACCTGCGGGTCGACGAAGATCACGCCGGCGTCCTCGCGGCGACCGTCCCACACGTTCAGCTGCTGGACGTCCGCGCCCTCCGGGTCGAGGCCATTGAAGTCGGGTGAGCGGGAGATACCGCATTCCTCGCAGGCGCCCACGAACGCGGCCGTGAGCGGGTTGGCGCCGTCGACGGTCGTCAGTTTGATCGGACCTTCGGTACCCCGCGTCTCGCCTGTGCCTTCAGCGTATGACTCCATCTGCTTGAAGACCGAGTAGACGGTGGCGCTGTCCCAACCGGCGTTTCCATACGACGCCCAGCCGTCGTAGTCCCAAGGCGCGCCCCGCATGTACATCATCCCGTTCGTAGAGCTCGAACCGCCCAGGACCTTGCCCATCGACCAGATGTGGACGCGGTCGCCGGCGTGCGGCTGGGGAACCGTCTCATAGGCCCAGTTTGCGTCCGAGCCCAGCAGCTCAAACCAGCGGTCGGGTTGGATCACGTCGGGGCGGGCATTGGTGCCACCGCTCTCCACCAGGATCACAGAACCGGCCCCCATCTCGGCAAGTCGTCCGGCGACGGCACAGCCGCCCGAGCCGCCGCCGATGACGAGGTAGTCGCAGCGCTCCGAATCCGAATTCGCCATGTCCCCTAGCCCTTTCCCGTTGTTCATGCCCCGGCCCGTTGCCCGCGACGGCCGGAAGCCTCGCGGGTGTCGGCCCACACCTGAGCGACCGAACCATTATAATAGTATGGTCGCAGCTATGCGAGGTAGAAGATCCATCGCCCTCCCTGACCAAGCTTGTCGCAGGCCCGACGCCTCGGGATGTGCGACAGGGCTCACGCCTATGGCGAGAGCAGAACCGACGCACACGCCAGTCGGGCCAAAGCTGAAAATGCAACGGACCGCCGGCGTTTGCACAGCGAGCCGGGGTTCCCTTACTCCTATCGAACCCCGGCTCGTTTGGTTCGATCCAGTGCCCCTCGCACCTCGGTGGCGCTGCGTGGAAGCTTCTCGCCGGGCAGCTTCGTGAACGGTGCATCGCCCTCGGGCGACGCGCCCCCGATCGAGCGGGTCGGCGTCGTGGGGGCCGGCCTCATGGGCTCAGGCATCGCGGAGTGCGTAGCGAGATCCGGTATTGGCGTTGTTCTCCACGAGCCCGAGGAGTCCGCGCTCGGGCTCTCACGCAAACGGCTCGAACAGTCGCTACAGCGCGCGTTGAATGCCGAAAAGATCGACCTGACAACCTTCGAGGAGACG
>JAODBN010000392.1 GCA_025463965.1 Acidimicrobiaceae bacterium | reverse complement strand
CGATGTCGACGGATCGGACCTCATGCAGCTGGTCGGCGGTATGTGCACCAGCCCAACGCTCGACAGAGCGCAAGGCGTACGATTGCTCGCCATGGTTCTCGACGGTCTCCGCGTCTCTGACTGACGGGCGACCGGCCGCTTTGAACTAGGTACCACGCGACCGGCCCGATCACGGCATCGTCCGCTGCCGGCATGGATGCAAGCTCGGCAAACTGCACGATCGCAGCTTCCAAATTGTCGACGATTTCAGCGGCAAGCATCGATGCCGCTTGCTGGGGTTCACTCGTTCGGAATGCAATAGGTGCGCCGGCCGACGAACATCGAAGCTCATTGGTGCGTCAGAGAGCTCGAGGTCAGAGCAGTCGGGCCGGACAGGAGGGCAACAGGGCAACTTCCTCAGGCCCTCACCACCTCGCATTGATCAAACGCTGCATACAACCTCGACCGTGCACTGGGTCGACAATGGTTCCAGCGTTAACCGCCTTTAGGAAAGTCCAAGTTGAGAGCACGTAATACGATCCCCGTCAGATGAGGCGCCAAGCATCAGGTCCAAGACGTGCGCGGTCCGTCAATTCTTACCTGCGACAAACGCGGATCATTGCGATTCTTGCCCTCGTGGCCTTTGCGGGCGCCGTCGTGTCTGACGTTACGAACGACAGCTTCTGGGGGCGTCACGCGTTGCTGGCCGGCTTGGTCTCGAGCGCGATCGTGGTCATGTTGTCGGTCGCAGTTGTCAACGAGGTCCTGGAACGACGACGGCGCCAGCGATGGAGCGTTCTTGCGCAATACGTGATGTTCGAACTTATTCGGAACGCGAGGATGATCTGGTTGGGCATGCTTGAGGTGACCGGCCTGTTCACAACAACGGCGAATCAGGAGGAGTCCATCGATGCCGGCGCCCAAATCGTTCGCGACTCCCGGAGGTTGACCGCCGCACTGCGTGCGATCGTCGACGACCGGGAGAGCCGTGGCCGGCTGCAGGCTGAGATCACGTTCCTCACAGAGCATTCGGACGAAGTGCTGGGTCGATGGGCCGCAGTAATGCTCAACGCCGAGGCGTACGCCGAGATTCTGGACCGGCACGTCGAGTTGGCCGGCGATATTGCATGGATCGCGGGCCTGCTAGACGCTTCCAACCCGCCCCACGACCTTCGCAGACAGCGGAGAGCCCGCAGCAGCCCGACAAATCAGCTACAGGCCGAACTGAGCAGCGAATGGCTCGCCGACCGACTTGTTGTGATCACCCAACTCGCCGAGGCACTCGACCGTGGCACCTTTGAGCTGGCCCTTCGAATCGTGCCCATCCAGTGGTGGGAAGCGCGGCTTGGCACCTAAAAGGCCGAACCCCGTGACGTGCACGATCCGGGCGGCGAGGGGTCCCTGAGAACGTCCGAGTGCATAACTACATCCCGCGAACGCGTTATCGGAGTTGCACCCTGGACAACGCACGCGTGCGCGGGATGTCCGGCACCAACTGCCTGCGGATACTCGCGGGGATCCCTTTGGATGGTAGGAAGCAATTACTGCCGGTGGATCGAGACGAAGGGAGCGGACTATGGACAAGCCGAACAACATTCTCGAGAGAGAAGTCCGAGATGAGCTCTCGTGGGACTCCTACACCGACGACAGTCGCATTGACGTCAAAGCGGACGCTGGAACGATTTACCTGTCGGGCGTTGTGTACTCATATCCCGAGCTCCTCAACGCGGAAGACGACGCATGGAGCGTCCATGGCGTGAAGAAGGTCGACGACGCCATACGCGTTGGACCCCTTGCCGAGTCCATTGCGGACGATATCGTTGCCGCGAATGCACAACTGGCGATCGACAACGACCGGCGCGTGCCAAAGGGAGCGGTCCAGGTCAGCGTTCTTGATGGGTGGGAGACGCTCTCGGGCCGCGTTCGACACCAATTCGAGCGCTTGGCCGCAAAGTTCGACGCCAGTCACGTTCATGGGGTCCTCGGTGTCAACGACAACGTCGCCATCGACAGCGCCCCGATCCCGACCGATGTGTCGTCGCGTATCACCACGGCCCTGGGCCGCAGCTCGTTGTTGAATGGCGCTTCCATTAGCGTTTCGAACAACGGTGGCACGGTCTTCCTCGATGGGACGATCGGCTCGCACACGGCGGCCGAGCGGGCAGAAGCAGTGGCTTGGAATGCGCCGGGAGTCGCCGAGGTCGTCGACAGGCTCGAGATCATGTACTGAGGGTCCCTGAGGGTCAGACGCAGCCTGCCAGGAGAAGTGCGCAGTTCCAAGAAACGTTAGAGCCCGAAAGAGTGCTGCTTTGACCAGCTTCCCCGGAACGATCTGCCCGTAGCCCAATCCTCGCTGAGGTTGCCTCTGATCAATCCGCGGTGGGACTGCCAAATTCATGCTGCGGCGAAGCCATCCGGACCAAGAGCTCGACCTTCGAGGGAACGGACCCCGTCGACCATGTGAATGACGCGATTGCGTCCGTGCAGGAGTCCGTTGCGGCGGCGCCTACCTGGGCACGAACGCGATAATCATTAAGCGATGATTCCGAACGAAGAAAACAGCCTCCGCCAAGTTGGTGTCTATCTGGCCAGCCCACTCGGCTTCACCACCTATGGGGCCGCATTCAGCAAACGAATACTCGAGGAAGTCCGCGCCGCAGGCCTTACACCGAACGATCCGTGGAGCACTCCCGAGGGCGCCGAGCTCATGCGGCTACTGGCCGCCGAAGCCGACGTCTCTGACATCGCCGCTGTCAATGCAGCCATTGGGCTGGCAAACCAGCTCCTCATCGATCGCTCATCTGCCGTGCTGGCCTGTCTCGATGGTTCTGACGTCGACTCGGGAACGGCCTCCGAGATCGGCTACGCATCCGCTCAGGGAAAACCGACCTTCGGCTACCGACTCGATAGTCGTCTCGCTGGAGATGACGTCGCGTGTGTCGTGAACCTCCAGGTGGAACACTTCATGATTCGCAACGGCGGTTCGATTCACCGAAGCTTCGAGGCTGCTCTTGAGGCCCTGAGGGGACACTTCGCATAGATCCCCGTCCGGGTGGAAAACCGTTGCCTCCTCGTCGCGGTCCCGGACTTCGTGACCCCTCAGACTTCAAACTTTCCCTACACCCTGGACCGCCCTTGGTCGGCTGGGTCACTGCGCGATCGCCTTCGCCCTTTGAGCGAGCTCCACGACGACGTCGTCATCGTCGGGAAGTCCGACGAGCGCGAGGCCGACGGGTCCGCCCGCCACTCGGGCGACCGGCATCGAGACAACAGGCGCGCCGGCAAGCCCGGCGACAGCGGTCAACGCCAAGGTCCGGACTCGGAGCTCATCCTTTGCCGGACCGGTGAGATCGATCGACGGCGCAGGCCCGCTCGCAGCGGGCTGGATCAGATACCGGCCACCAGACAGCGACCGGGCGACCAGGACCTGAACGGCGCGCCGGCGATCTCGAGCGGCCGCGACATCCTCGTAGCTCACGGTCGAGGAGGTGGCGAACCTGGCAGCGATCCCCCTGCCAAGGGAGCCCGGGTGCGTTTTGACCCAACCACCGTGAACCTTCCACGCCTCGTACATCTGGATCGTCCGAAACGTGTCACGCAGGTCGTCGCGTGCGTCAGGGGAGACGAGCGACTCCTCATGTGCGGGTAGACCACATGCATCGGCGAATGCGTACGCTGCGATCAGGAGCGCCGTGGAGGTGTCTGGCTCGGCGAGCGCGAAGAGCTCGGGGGCGATGACGAACGATCGCGGCGCGCGGCCTGTCAGGGGCCCGGGACGGGTCGACGCACCATCGCGTACGGCCATCCATCCGGCCGCGAGCTGGTCTGGGTCGGCAGCGAAAAGGCCGACCGAACAGAAGCTCGGGGCGAGCAGCATCACGCCCTCATTCGAAATTCGACCGTGGGTCGTTCGAAGTCCGAAGACCCCGCAGTAGGACGCGGGGACCCGCGTCGATCCACCGGTGTCGGTCCCGAGCGCAAGATCGACATCGCCCGAGGCGACGAGCGACACCGATCCACTTGACGATCCGCCGGGGACTGCACCGGGCACAGCGGGATTCGGCGGCGTTCCGTAATGGACGTTCGTCCCCGAGAGGGAGAATGCGAGTTCGTCGGTGACCGACTTTCCAGTGAGGTCCGCGCCGGCATCCAGAAGTGCCTGAACGGTCGGAGCGCTCGTCGTTGCCCGCGGGCTCTCGGCAAGTCGGTCGGGGTTACCATCGCCCCTCTTTGTTCCCGCCACCTCGTAAAGGTCCTTCACCGCGAACTTGCGCCCCGACAGCGGTCCGCCTGGGCGGCCGGCGATGAGAACTCCTGGGCCGATGACGTAGGGGTCGGTCGACGTCGGGTCGGGGCGGCGGTGGTCCGCGATCCTCGTGTTCGCGCTCGTCACGAGACGGGCGTTTGGGCAGCAGCGGTACCGACCCATCGGCGGTCGGACTCGTCGATCAGCTCCGGAACGCCCGCCTCGACAAGCGCGGCGAAACCAGCGTCGGGTTGCATCGTCGTGACCGCGTACAGGCGAGTCGTTCCGGTGTTGACAATCCGGTGTACGGTGCCCGCCGGCAAGACCACAAAGCCCCCCACTGCGACGGGGAACTCGTCGGCATCGCTGTAGGCGACACCGGAACCTTCGAGGATAAAGAAGGTCTCCACCGAACTCGGATGGGAGTTTGGCGGTTGAGCGCCGCCGGGATCCCACACTTCGAGAAAGACCGAGCCGTCGAATCCTGGACCAGGCGTCTTTATCGG
>JAODBN010000385.1 GCA_025463965.1 Acidimicrobiaceae bacterium | reverse complement strand
AGCTCCAGTACCCCGGGGGGTCGCAGGGCGGGCGCGGCGGTTGTGACCAGCGGCGCCTGCGGCGCTCCGTTTGTGGCATTGCCGGCGTAGGCGACCGGCCTTTCGACAACTTGGTCCTCGGCAACGGTCTCGAAGCGTTCGGGCTCTTCCTCGGGCCCGCGCACCTGCCGGCGCACCTGTTCCTCGAGGGTCCGCACGGAGAGTCCTGAGCTCACGGCTTCGGCGGCCAGCCGCTCCTGCAGCTCGCGATCTGGCGTCCCCAGGAGGGCCCGCGCGTGGCCGGCGCTCAGCCGCTCATCACGCACGAGTCGCTGGACTGTAGGGGGGAGCTGGAACAGTCGAAGGGCGTTGGAAATGGCCGCTCGGCTGCGTCCGACGCGGCCCGCCACCTCCTCGTGGGTCATCGAGAAGTCTTCGATCAGTTGCTGATAGGCGGCCGCCTCATCGAGCGGGTTCAGCTGCTCGCGCTGAATGTTCTCGACCAGCGCCTGCTCGAGGCTTGAGACGTCACTGGCCGTCTGCACCAGCGCGGGGATTGTCTGCAGGCCGGCACGCCGCGCTGCCCTGCAGCGCCGCTCCCCGGCGATGAGCTCGTACTCGCCCTCCCCTACCTCGCGGACAAGAACCGGCTGCAGCACCCCAACGGCACGAATCGAGTCGACGAGGGAAGCCAACGCTTCCTCAGCGAACTGCGTGCGTGGTTGGAACTGGTTCGGCCGCACGCCCGAGAGAGGGATCTCGCGGAGCGACGAGTTGTTCGGGTTGCTCACCTCCGTCGGGATCAGGGCACCTAGGCCGCGCCCGAGTCCGCTACGCCGTGGCATCCGCCACCTCCTTGGCCAGCTCGCGGTAGGCGATGGCGCCCCGAGACGACGGATCGTGAGCTGTCACCGGCTCACCGAATGACGGCGCCTCCGAGATCCGCACCGACCGAGGGATCACCGTTCGGCACACGGCCGGACCGAAGTGTCGCCGGACCTCCTGAACGACTTGGTCGGCGAGCTTGGTCCGCGCGTCGTACATCGTGAGCACGATGGTCGTGACGACGAGGGGCGGATTGAGATTCGAGCGAACGAGCTCGACATTCCGCAGGAGCTGACCCAGCCCTTCTAGGGCGTAGTACTCACATTGGATCGGCACGAGAACCTCACTGGCCGCCGCGAGCCCGTTCACGGTGATTAGACCGAGGGATGGGGGGCAGTCGATGAGGACGTACGCGAAATCGTCCTGGATTGCTTCGACGGCACGACGGAGGCGCAGCTCGCGGCTAAAAGCCGGAACCAGCTCGATCTCGGCGCCGGCCAGGTCGATCGTTGCGGGAGCCACGAAGAGGTTTTTGATCGCCGTGGGCTCAATGCAGTCCTCGAGCGGAACGTCATGAAGCAGCACGTCGTAGATCGAGCTGTCGAAGTTCCGCGCCTCAATGCCAAGACCAGTGGTGGCATTCCCCTGCGGATCAAGGTCGATGACAAGTACTCGATGACCTAGGTCGGCCAGGGCGGCCCCCAGGTTCACGGTGGTCGTCGTCTTCCCGACGCCGCCCTTCTGATTGGCGATCGCGAAGACGCGGGGGAGAGGGCGTCCGTCCGGCGCGGCGACCGCGCGGCCGAGCAGATCGGAATCCCCCACCTGGTCCTCTCGTCCTTCGCTCATCGCCGCGCCTTCCGCCATCTCACACTCGACCTTCACCCGCTTCAAGGGCCGCCCGGATGTTCCACGTGAAACGCTGCGGCGCACAGCATGAGCCGGCGAGCCACGAAGCGAACGTCGGCCGCGGGAAGCCAGCGGCTGGTCCGGTCCGGCGAGCATAGCCCTGAGGCCGCGCGTTCCACGTGGAACAGTGCGCCCGGTCGGCGCCTGTCTGGGTCCGGTCGTCCGGAGCGCATGCCGATTTGGGTGCGCCCGGTGAGATGGAAGCCCACCGTCAAGCCACTCCGCACCGAGCGGCATGGCTTTTCTCCGAACAAGCAGCACCCATAAGTTGAAGGCCGGATCCTTCCCTCCCCATGGGCAGAACGTCGGATTGGCGCAAGACCCACGGCTTGCGGCTGCGGAGCCGGTTCGTCGCCGCGGGAGCCGGAAGGACGGAGTGGACTTCGCCGAACCCCGGTGCTGGCACCGAGGGCGGTGCAGCGGGGGCAAGGGCCGTTCCCTTACAAATGGATCGTCTCCTGTCGGCACCCGTCCAAGCGCTCTCGGCTGCGGCAAAGGACGGCCGGCACTCGCGTCCCGTAGTTCGCCAAGCCTGTATGCCGTCGCACCGCCGGGCCAGCCGCGGGAAGCGTCCAACGTACGGGCGGGTGATGTCGAGGCCGCGCCGGTCGGCGCGCGTCGTCGCCCCAGAAGGGGACGATTCGCTCCGGACACGAGCCGACGGCCTGAGCGCTGCGAAGGACCAGCGAAGCGTGAACGTCGCTTGTCGCACAGGCCGGTCGGCAGGGGCCGTCCGTTCCCTTACACATGGTTCGGTCTCCCTGCGTTGATGTCCCGAACGAGTGGTGTCGAAGCCCAGCGGTCCTGAGTTGGGTCACCGGGATCTTTGGTGTGGACAACCACGAAGACGCCGAATGAGACCCCAGTGACCCTTGACCTCAGACCCATGGCGAGTGCTCCGTAGCTGAGCGGAGCTGTCTCTCGGAGACCTCGATGGCGATGCTTCGACGAGACGGACCTGCTTCGCTCGCCGAACCCGAAGCCGGGCTTTTCCCCGGCTGAAGCACCGACCGAGCCCTCAAGGCGTCGCGCGATGCCAGCTTCCCGAGGCCGACATCGACAAGCTTCGCAGACTGATCGACGGTCGTGTCCTCGCCAATCGCCGCGGATCGAGCTCACTACCAAAGGCAAGTCCGCCACGATCTCCGAGCTCCGACGGGCCGCTCTCGGGATCGGAGAGTGAGACGTCATCCCGGTGGCGAAGCTCACCGTTGCGCGACGGTCTCTGGTCTCTGCTCTGGCTGGACAGCTCGGGCCGGTGGAACGACTGGGACGACCTAAACGCGGTCGACCGCAGCCCATCGACGTCCTCGTCAAGGAGATCGGCAAAGACCCGCCTGCGGTCTTCGGGGGTTGACCGCGCAGTTTTCGACCGGCGATCGAGCGCCATACGATCATGCCGAGCCGAAGATCAGATCTCCACCGCTCGGCGCGACTCATCTTCTCAAGCGCCACCCAAGTGCTCGGGCCAAAACGGCCGGCGCGCGGGCGCTTTCTCGTCCTGGTGGCGCACCGTTCGCCGAGCCTGTACGAGCCGTCAAGCTCCCGGCCGCGGGGGCGACATGCCGCACGGCGCGGGTGATGTCGAGGCGGCGCCGGTCGGGACGCGTTGTCGCCTCAGAACAGGGGGCGCTTCGCCGGGATCCCGACTCGCCGGGGGAACCGCTCCGGACACGAGCCGACGGCCTGCAGCATGGCGAACGACCAGCGAAGCGTGGGTGTCGATCCTCGCACGAGGCCGAGCTGCGCACAGGGACCAGTTGGCCAGCGGTCGACCAGCTGGCCATCAGGAGCGGCCGGCGGTTCCGACACCACTAGCAGCCCTCCGGGACGTAGGAATGGTGCAGCACACTCAGCCGTCACCCCGGGAGGACCGAAACCGCGGGCGACGACGAGGTCAACGGTGCCGCGTAGCGAGCCTCGCCCGGCGTTCTCGGCCCGGTCTGCGACCACCTCAACTCGGTCCTGCCATCCGAGCCGTTCGACGAATCCGCTCACCATGCGGGCGCGTTCGGTGCGTCCGTCAAGCAGAACTACGTGCGCGTTCGGAAGCTCGGAGGCCAATACGAGGCCGGGGATGCCGCCGCCCGTACCGAGATCAAGCACCGTTGGGTGCGAGGGAAGCCCGGTGCCAGCGGCGTCAAGGAACGCGGCCGCGTGGTCGAGGTGATCCTGAAGCGAGCCAGGGCCGATCGCCCCGATCGCCTGTGCCTCACCCAGCAGCTCGACAAGGGTGGGGGGCCAGTCAGTCAGGGAGTGGCGTTCCCTGCAGACGTCGGACGCAGCACGACGTGCCGGTGCGGGTCGACGCCTTCCGACGTGGACTCCACGCCGTCGATCGAGTTGATCGTGTCGTGAACGACCTTGCGGTCAGAAGCCGACATGGGCTCGAGCTCCTCGGCGACGCCGGTTGAGAGCACCTCGCTAGCGACGCGCCGGACGAAGCCTTCGAGCGCGGCCGTCCGCTTAGCACGGAAGCCAGCAACATCGACGACAACCCGGGCGCCTTGCTCCTCGCCACGACGCTGGCCCACCGTACGAGCGAGTTCCTGCAGGGCATCCAGCGTCCGGCCACGAGGGCCAATGAGTAGCCCGAGCTCGTCTCCGGTGACGTCGACCAAGATGTGGTCGTCCTCCACCCGGACGATCGTCTCTGCACTCGGATAGCCGAAGCGCTCCACCACGCCGCGCACGAACGTGCCAACGACCTCTGCTTGCTGATCCACGCTCACGGTGCCCTCCTGTTGCGTCGTCGCACGCTGCGACCTCGTCTCGGTGCTCTGTCCTTCGCTTCGGCCCGCCCCGCCACGGGATCGGCGGCGGCCAGTGCCTTGGTTGGCCTGACCGGCACCAGCTTTTGTCGCGGGCTTCGCACGGGCCTTCGTTCCGCTGCCGTCGTCGCCCTCGCCGGCAGTCGTGACCGTCGGCTCCGCCTGCGATTTTCCACCGGGTCGCTGCTCGCGGCGGCGGCCACGTTGGGGCCGCTTCGGGCGGGGAGCGCTCGGTCGCACACGAGCGCGGACGCGGGCGTCGGACCGGCCGATGCCAAACAGTCCCGACTTGGCCTCGGCGACGATGACCACCTCGGCGTCGTGCTCGTCGACTCCAAGTTCATCGAGGGCCACCTCGAGGGCCTCGCCGACCGTCTTCCCGGTGGTCTCGACCCACTCCACACTCAACGAGGCTTCCTCCGACGCTTGTCTTGGGCCCGCGGCTGGGCGCGGGGGACAGGGGGGCCGCTCCTCGCCGAGCTCGCGGCAGACTTCTTGGCGCCATTGGCCGACGCCCCGGGCTGCTTCTTTGCCGCACCGTTGCGAGTGCCGTTCGCACGGGCGGAGCTCGAACCGCTCCCTGTGCTGCGCTGCGGGGTTGCGCCGCCCGCTCGGGGAAGCGCCTTCTGTGGCTCGGCGGCTTCGAGTCCCGCCGCAGCAGCGATGCGTGCGCGGAAGCCCTTCGGGCGCTCGCCCTCAATCACCCGCTTCGCCTCGAGCACCTTGGGATCGGTCTTGTGCTGAGCGCGGAGCTTCTCGAGCGCTCCGGTGATGTGTGGGTCGTGGCGGTACATGAACTCCTGCTGCGCGATCCGGAACAGGGAGGAAACGATGAAGTAGACGTTCACGCCAGCGGAGATGCGGATGTAGATGACGGCGAAGATGAGCGGCATCACCTTCTGCATCTGCTGCATCTGGGGGTTGGCCGCGCGCGCAGCCGGGTTCCGGCCGCTCATCTGCTTCATCTGGACGTACTGCAGCACGATCGCCACCACGATCATCGCCACGAGGGCGATCCGGGCACCCGTGCTGATGCCGTGGGTGAGCGCCGAGTCGGCGAGGTTGATCCCGAACGCGTTGAGGTGTCCGGGGTGAGCGAAGACATCGTGGTAGAGCCGGGTGTGGCTTCCGATGTAGAGCGGGGCCGGGCGGCCGTTCTTTGTGGTGTGGATCAGCCCACGGATCGTCCCGTAGAGGATGATGAAGATCGGGAACTGCAAGAGCATCGGAGCGCAGCCGCCGGCGGGGCTGACACCGTTCTCCTTGTACAGCGCCATCATCTCCGTGTTGAGCTCTTGGCGTGATGCCGCCCGCTCGGCCTGCGTTGCGCCCGCCTGCGCCTTGTGGCGCGCCTGGAGGGCCTTCATCTCCGGGGCGAGAAGCTGCATTCGCATCATCGAGCGGGTGCCACGGCGGGTGATGGGGAACACCACCACCATCACGGTGATCGTCAGGAGCGCGATCGCCACCGCGTAGTTGGGAATGAACGAGTAGTAGGCGGCCAGCAGCCAGGCGAAGGCGACGTAGAAGGGATGGGCGATCTGACCGAGGGTCGAGGCGAGCAGCAAGGGGTGGCTTCCTAACCGGGCACGGGGTCGAAGCCCCGGCCGCCGAGGGGACGGCACCGCCCGAGTCGACGGATCGAGAGCCAGCTACCGCGGAGCAGCCCGTGGGTCTCGATCGCCTCGGCGGCGTAGGTGGAACAGGAGGGATAGAACCGGCAAGGAGACGGGCGCCCAGCGCGCGCACCTTGGTAGGCGCCGATAGCCAGCAGGGCGCCACGGCGTAGGGCGCGGGTCATCCCGCTCACCGTGCACCTCCGCTCGCTCTTCGCATGGTCTCGCCTACTCGCTCTCTCAGCTGGTCGAAGGTGAGCCGCTCGACGTCGGGACCGACACCTACGAGGTACGCGCCCGGACGTAAGTCCGCACAGGCCTCACCGGCTAGCACCCGCAACCGCCGGCGCCACCGGTTTCGGACGACCGCGTTGCCCACCTTCCGGCCGACCGCGTAGGCGACGCGAACAGCGGCGTCCGGCGGGTCAGCCGGGAGGAAGTGTACCGTGACCGGCCCACTGCGGGCCCGGCGGTTGCTGCGGGTAAGAGCGAGAAAGACGCCCCGGCCCCGGACCGCGCCAGGCCGCCCCGTCAAGCGGAGAGGTGGATCCGACCGCGTCGACGGCGGGCCTTCAAGACGGCGCGTCCCGCTCGGGTGGCCATCCGGTGGCGAAAGCCGTGCCGCTTCGCCCTCTTCCTAATGTTCGGCTGGAACGTCCGCTTCATGTTGCCCCTTCGTAAAAGACTCACAAGAGTAGCCCGGCCTGGCTGACCTCGCTGGCGGGTCGAAGGCCAGGCCTTGGGCAGGGCGTCGGGACCGCGTTGTACGATGCGGGCCTCCAGGGAACGGCACGATCCACAGATGTGGACCCTCCTGTGGAGAACGTCCTGGCCGGAGGGTAGGAGCTGTTGACCGACGCCCAGCAATTGTGGGAAGGCTGTGCCTCGGCGGTCCGTTCCCAGGTCTCCGAGGCCACTTGGCGTACCTGGTTCGCCCAGGTAGACCCTCTCGCGGTCGTCAACGGGACCCTGGTTCTCGCCGTCCCCAACACCCTGGTGCGCGAACGGCTGGAAAGCCGGTTCGCCGGCCTGCTCCGCGACGCCGTCGCTGACGCGCTGGGCACCGATCTCCCCATCCGCTTCGAAGTCGTCGCCGAGGACGAGCGAGCGGCTCCGGTCCAGGCCGCGAGTTCGACGAGCAACGGGGACCTGGCAACGGCGGACGCCGCGGTCCCGCGGGTGGAGGAGCGACGCGCGACCCTGGCGAGTGACGAGCGGCCGAGCAGTCGCCATACCTTCGAGGACTTCGTCATCGGGCCCTCGAACCGATTCGCCCACGCCGCGTCGCTGTCCGTTGCCGAGTCGCCAGCACGGGCGTACAACCCGCTGTTCATCATCGGCGCCGTGGGCCTGGGCAAGACGCACCTGCTGCAGGCGATCCGGAACTACGTGACGGAGAACTTCCCCCGCTTGCATGTTCGCTACGTCTCTACGGAGACCTTCATGAACGAGTTCGTGGAGGCGATCAGAACGAACGCCACGGGCGCGTTCAAACGGCGTTACCGCGAGAGTGACGTGTTGCTCATCGACGACATCCAGTTCATCGAGGGCAAAGAGTCCCTGCAAGAAGAGTTCTTCCATACCTTCAACACCCTGCACGAAGCCTCGAAACAGGTCGTGCTCACCTCTGACCGTCCGCCTGGCTCGATCGCCACCTTGGAAAGCCGACTTCGCAGTCGCTTCCTGTCCGGTCTCATCGCAGACATTCAGCCACCGGAGCTCGAGACTCGAATCGCCATCCTGCGCACCAAGGCGGCTCACGAGCGCACCTACGCAGGCGATGAAGTGCTCGAGTTCATCGCCTCCAACGTCAAGGACAACATCCGTGAGCTCGAAGGAGCCCTGATTCGGGTGACTGCCTACGCCAGCCTCACCCGACAGCCGCTCACCCGGGAACTCGCCGAGACGGTCCTTGCTGATCTCGTCGCCGGCCGCCAACCGCGGCGAATCACCGCTCCGCAGATCTTGCGCGCCACCGCGGATCACTTCGGCTTCGAGATCGACGAGCTCTGTGGTCCCAGCCGGCGCCGACCGCTCGTGATGGCCCGACAGATCAGCATGTACGTCTTCCGAGAGCTGACCGACTTTTCCTACCCGGCCATCGCGCGGGAGTTCGGCGGGAGGGACCACACGACGGTCATCCATGCCGTTGAGAAGATCGCCGCGCTGATGCGAGAGCGACGCCAGGTATACGAGCAGGTCACAGAGTTGCTCGTGCGGGTGCGCAACGGTGAGTAACCGGCTCTTGGAACAGGGGACGAAGCGGGGGATCTCCCTGTGGAAGGTCACAGGAAACCGGTGGATTGTCGGGTCGCCCTCCACACGGGCGCGGCCCGTCGCGCGCGGAGCCTGTGTATTGCTAGTGGATCTGGCGCGCGCCTTGGTTACCCCTCTCACCAGGTACCCGATCCGGTCGTCCACAATCCCCAGGCCCTACTACTACTGCTTGATTCATCATCTCCCCGAGGGGAAGAAGGGAGTGCAGGACCGGTGAAGTTCCGCACCGAACGTGACGGACTGCTCGAGGCCCTGGTGACGGCGGGGCGAGCGGCCAGCCCTCGAGGGGGGGTAGCAGGGTCTCCCAGCCTCCAGCTCGCGCTCCGAGGGAGCCAGCTGGAGGTCACGGGCTCTGACCCGGACCTCGTGATCGAGGTGCGCTCACTCGTCGCCGGTGAGGCGGACGGTGTCAGCTTGCTGCCTTCGCGCCTGGTAGTGGACATCGTGAGGGCGCTCGAGCCGGGAACGGTCTCGGTTGTCGGCAACGACGAGGAGGTCCGGATCACCTCCGGACGCGCGGAATTCGTGGTGCGCGTGCCTGTGGGTGCTGAGATCACCCGGCTGTCGACCTTGGACGAGGAGGGGATCACTCTCCCGGCGATGCGATTCGCGGAAGGACTGCGGCAGGTCGTTCGTGCGGCGCTCACCGATGACACACGGGCCCCCCAGCTCACCGGGGTTCTCATGGTGGCGACGGAGACCGGCCTGCGGCTGGTGGCGACGGACTCCTACCGGCTGGCGTTTCGTGATCTCGAGGGGTTGAGCGCGCTCGACCCGGGCGCAGAAGTGCTCGTCCCGGCGAGGGCGCTGGCCGAGATCCAGCGTCTGGTGCAAGGGACCGGCGAGGACGAGGACGGCGCGCGCCTGGTGTTTCGCCACAGCGAGCTCGACGCCGTCTTCGAGGTGGGAGACGTCCGCCTGACCACACGGCTGCTGAAGGGCCCGTTTCCCGACTACCAGCGCCTCCTGCCGCCCAGCTACCCGTTCTCGTTGACCACTTCCCGTGAAGAGCTCGCCTCAGCGCTTCGCCGGGTACGGCTCATGGTGCGCGACGCCAAGGACGCCACAACGCCCGTGAGGGTGTCCTTCGGAAATGGCGGGGCGGAGCTGACGGTGCTCACCGCGGAAAGCGGCCGAGCGGCCGAGCGCGTCGACGGAACCTTCACCGGAGATGAGCTGGTAGTGGCCTTTAATCCGAGCTACCTCCTCGACGGGATCGAAGCGATTCGTTCCGACACGGTGGTGGTCGAGGTAATCGACGCCTCGAAGCCGGCGACCGTCCGTGGAGAAGGTGAGACGGACTACCGCTATCTGCTGATGCCGGTGCGGGTCTCCTGAGCGAGGTCCTCCGCCTGGAGGTGCTGGACTTTCGCAATCTGGTGGTCGCCGAGCTGGTGCCTTCCCGGACGGGAATGACGGTCGTGACCGGCGAGAACGGGGCCGGCAAAACGAGCTTGCTCGAGGCGATCGGCTACGGCTCGACCCTGCGCTCCTTCCGGGCCAGCCCACGGGAGGCCCTCGTGCGCGCGGGGGCAGAGCGGGCGATCGTCCGCCTCGAAGTGGCAGACGGCGCACGGCAGCAACTGGTCGAGGCCGAGATCGTTCCAGGTCGCCGAGACCGGGTGCAGCTCAATCGCCAGCGAGTAGGCCGCGCCGAGGAGCTCCTCGAAGCGCTGAGGGTCACCGTCTTCACCCCCGACGACTTGGCCCTCGTCAAAGGGCCGCCCGAGGGACGACGGGACTATCTGGACGACGTGCTCGAGTCTGCGCACCCGCGCCTTGGTGCGCTGCGCCGGACAGTCGAGCGGGTTCTCCGCCAGCGGAACACCCTGTTGCGCCAAGGGGTGGGCCGGATTACGCCGGAGGTCATCGCGACCCTCGAGGTGTGGGATGCCCAGCTGGCGACGGCCGGAGAGCAGCTGGCGACGGCGCGCGCCCAGCTGGCTGAAGACCTGTCCCCCTACGCGCGGGGTGCCTTCGCCCGGTTGACCCGCCTCGATGACCCTCTCGAGCTCTCGTACCGGCGGTCGTTTGACGGTTCCCTCGCCGAAGCGCTTGCTCAGTCACGGGAAGAGGATCTCCGCCGGGGGATCACGACCGTGGGACCGCAGCGCGACGACCTTGGGATCTCCGCAGGGGGCCTGGACGCCCGCACCCGCCTGTCCCAGGGGCGCCAGCGCTCGGTCACCCTGGCACTTAGGCTCGCCGCCCACGAGGTCGTGACCGAGAACGCCGGCTCCCGCCCCGTGCTGCTCCTCGACGACGCCTTCTCCGAGCTCGACGAGGCAGCTGCCGCGGCTCTCCTCGACGAGCTCCCCACCGGGCAAGCGATCTTGACCACGGCCGGCCCTTTGCCCCCAGGCGCGAAGCCGGCCTCGACACTCCGGCTCGAAGAAGGACGCCTCGAGTGAGCCCACCAAAGCGCCGCCCCGGCGAAGGGGAGCGCCGCCTCGACGCAGTGTTCGACGCATTCCTTGCCGACCAGGGTTTCCCGGACGTGCGGCCGTTCAGCGCCATCCAGGCCTGCTGGGCCGACGTCGTCGGTGCCGACGTCGCCGCACATGTGCGCCCGCTTGCGCTGCGCGGTGCGGTGCTGGTCGTGGCGGTGGACCAGCCCGGGTGGGCTACCCAGGTGGCATTCCTCGCCACCCAGATCCTCGAAGGACTGTCGCATCGGCTCGAGAACGCGGCGCCCGAGCGCCTGGAGGCAACGATGCGGGCCCTCAAGGACGTAGAATGAGAGTCTTGGATCGCCGGCACCAAGCAGCCCACCAGGGGCGCTGGCCGGCCGTTCGTCCTGTCGCTGCCGAGGAGGCGCGCCCGTGGTGCTGATTTCCGAACACGAGGGTACTGAGGAGGAGCCGAGCGGCTCCCAGGCGCAGCGCGCCCGGCCGACGGGCTCCTACGACGCCTCCGATATCACCGTCCTCGAAGGGCTCGAGCCGGTTCGCGTCCGCCCCGGGATGTACATCGGCTCGACCGGGTCGAGCGGGCTGCACCACCTGATCTGGGAGGTGGTGGACAACTCGGTCGACGAGGCCATGGCCGGCTTCGCCACGAAGATTGACGTCAGCCTGCTTCCCGACGGGAGCTGCGAGGTCACAGATGACGGGCGCGGCATTCCCGTGGCTCCGCACCCGCATGACCCGACGAAGTCGAGCGCCGAGATCGTTCTCACGGTGCTGCACGCGGGAGGCAAGTTCGGGGGTGGCGGCTACAAGATGTCCGGTGGCCTCCACGGCGTGGGCGTGTCGGTCGTGAACGCCCTGTCGTCGCGCCTCGAGCTTGAGATCGATCGAGACGGCAAGCGCTACGCGATGGCCTTCGAAAAGGGTGGCAACCCCACTGGTCCGCTGAAGGTGATCGGCGACTCGCCCAACGCTCGAACCGGGACGACCGTTCGCTTCTGGCCGGACGACACCATCTTCGACGAGATGGAGTTCCGCGCCCAGACCATCCTCGAGCGTCTCCAGATGATGGCCTTCCTCAACCGGGGTCTCGAGATCCAGTTCAACGACGAGCGCGTCGGCCACGAACAGCAGCAGACCTACCGCTACAACGGCGGCATCGAGGACTTCGTCCGTCACTTGAACGAGTCCAAGGAGTCGCTGTTCCGCAAGGTCTGCCATTACGAGCAGACCGAGGACGACCAAGAGGTCGAGGTCGCCCTGCAGTGGAACACCTCGTACAACGACAGCATCCACTCCTTCGCGAACGGAATCGCCACCACCGAGGGGGGCATGCACGAGGAGGGGTTCAAGAAGTCCCTCACGAACGTGATCAACCGGTACGCACGGGCGCGAAATCTCTTGAAAGAGGCCGACGCGAACTTCCAAGGCGAGGATATTCGCGAGGGTCTCACCGCGATCATCTCGGTACGGCTCACCAACCCCCAGTTCGAAGGCCAGACCAAGGCCAAGCTCGGCAACGTCTCGATGCGGTCACTCGTCGAGCGCGCCACGAACGAGAAGCTCGCCGAGTGGGTGGAGGAGAACCCGAAGGAAGCCAACCAGGTCGTGCAAAAGTCGCTGCTCGCGCAGCGGGCGCGTTTGGCGGCACGTCACGCCCGAGACCTCACGCGGCGAAAGAGCGCCCTCGACGGCGCCGGGCTCCCCGGAAAGCTCGTCGACTGCTCCTCGCGCGAGGCACGTGAGTCGGAGCTGTTCATCGTGGAGGGCAACTCGGCGGCCGGCTCCGCCAAGCGCGGCCGCGACCCGAGAACCCAAGCCATCCTTCCGATCCGCGGCAAGATCTTGAACGTCGAAAAGGCGCGCGTCGACAAGATGCTGAAGAACGCCGAGATCCAGGCGCTCATCATGGCGATCGGTGCCAATCTCGGCGAAGAGTTCGACGTCGAAAAGGTCCGCTACCACAAGGTGATCATCCTGGCGGACGCTGATGTGGACGGCAGCCACATTCGCACGCTCCTGCTGACGTTCTTCCTGCGCCAGATGAAGCCGTTGGTTGAGGCGGGTTTCGTCTACGTCGCGCAACCGCCGCTGTACTCGACCCTCGTCGGCACCTCGAAGGTGTACCTCAAGGACGATTCCGCGAAGGCCGCCTTCCTGCGGGAGCATCCCAACCACAACAAGGACTTCCAGCGCCTCAAGGGCCTCGGCGAGATGGACTGGGACGAGCTGCGGGAGACGACGATGGACGCGTCCAAGCGGACGCTCCTCCAGATCTCAATGGAGGAGGCGGCCCTCGCCGACCAAGCATGCTCGGTGCTGATGGGTGACGACGTCGAGGTGCGTCGTCGTTTCATCCAGACCAACGCCAAAGACGTTCGTTTCCTCGACATCTAGAGCCGGGGGTGATCCCCAAGGGCGCGCCGCTGGGTCGCCGCGCCCTGGCCGGGTGAGTCGCCCGGCACGAACCGACCACGAAAGGCAGTCTCGTTCATGACCGACACCCTCCTCCCTGGCGGTGGGGAACCCTCCGGCGGCGGAATCGAGCCGATCGAGATCCAGGAGGAGATGGAGCGCTCCTTCCTCGAGTACTCGATGTCGGTCATCGTGGCGAGGGCACTGCCCGACGTCCGAGACGGACTGAAGCCGGTCCACCGCCGGATCCTGTACGCGATGTGGGACTCGGGCCGCCGCCCGGATCGCCCGCACGTGAAGTGCGCCACCGTCGTCGGCGACGTGATGGCGAGGTTCCACCCCCACGGCGACTCCGCCATCTACGACGCGCTCGCCCGCATGGTCCAGGACTTCAGCCTTCGCCACCCGCTGATCGACGGGCACGGGGAATTCGGCTCCCCGAGCCCGAACGACGGTCCAGCTGCCATGCGCTACACCGAGTGTCGGCTTGCACCCATCGCGCTCAGCCTGCTCGAGGGGATCGACGAGGACACCGTCGACAAGATCCCGAACTTCGACGGGAGCGACACCCAGCCCGTCGTGCTCCCGTCGCGCTTTCCGAACCTTCTCGTCAACGGTTCCCAGGGCATTGCCGTCGGAATGGCGACGAACATCCCTCCCCACAACCTGGGTGAGGTCGTCGCCGCCACTCGGTACCTCCTCGACCATCCGGAGGCTGAGTGGGAAGAACTCATGCAGTTTGTGAAGGGCCCCGACTTCCCAACAGGAGCGCTCATCCTCGGCCGCTCGGGCATCCTCGACATGTACCGCAGTGGCCGCGGCTCGGTGAAGTTGCGTGCTGTCGCCGAGATCCAGGAAACGAGGACCGGGACCAACCAGATCGTCGTTTCCGAGCTGCCTTATCAGACCTCGGGGGAGGCGATCCTCTCCCAGATCGCCGACGCGGCGGAACGAGGCGACATCACCGGCGTCTCGAACGCCGAAGACCACTCGGCGGGCCGTGACACCCGGCTCGTGATCACCTTGAAGCGCGACGCGAACGCCAACGTCGTCCTCAACAACCTCTACAAGCACACCCAGCTCCAGACGAGCTTCGGGGTGCACATGCTGGCACTCGTCGACGGGGTGCCACGCCTCGTCAACTTGGTCCAAGCCCTGAGCGCGTACATCACGCACCAGGTAGAGGTGGTCACCCGGCGGACTCAATTCCGTCTCAACAAGGCGCGGCAACGCGCGCACATCGTTGAAGGGCTACTTCGGGCGATCGACATGCTCGACGCCGTGATCGCCACCATCCGCGGCTCGGACGACCGTCCAGCGGCCCGAACCGCCCTGATGGCCGCGCCCTTCTCGTTCTCCGAGGACCAGACCGCTCACATCCTCGACATGACGCTCGGTCGGCTCACCCGGCTCGGTCGCTCCGAGCTCGAAGAGGAGATGGGGGCGCTTCGCATCACCATGGCCGAGCTGGAGGCGATCCTCGCCGACGAGGCGCGCCTTCGTGGGGTGATCTCCGATGAGATGGGAGAAGTCTCCCGTCGCTTCGCCAACCCCCGCCGGAGCCGGATCATTCACGACCCCGGTGAGCTCGGCGCCGAGGACCTGATCGACGACGACGCGGTCGTCGTCACCTTGACGCGCGAAGGCTACGTGAAGGCGGTCGCCGCCGACTCGTTCCGAACCCAATCACGCGGGGGGCGTGGAGTGCAGGGTGCCCGCCTGAAGCAGGAGGACCTTGTTGAGCAGCTGGTCCACACCACCTCGCTGTCGCACCTTCTCCTCTTCTCGAACCGCGGCAAGGTCTACCGCCTACGTGGCTACGAGATCCCCGTGAAGGAGCGCACCGCCCGGGGGACGCCGATCGTGAACCTCGTCTCGCTCGAGGCGGGAGAACGAATCCAGGCGATCGTGGAGACGAGAGACTTCGACCCGGACCGCTACCTGCTCTTTGCCACCCGAAATGGGACGGTCAAGAAGACCGCCTTCTCCGAATACGACAAGTCCCGGCGGGAGGGCTTCATCGCCATCAACCTCTCGGAGGGCGACGAGCTCGTTCGCGTCATCCCCACGAGCGGGGCGGATGACGTCTTCATCGTCTCCCGCAACGGGATGGCGATCCGCTTCGGGGAGTCCGACGTACGGGCGATGGGCCGTTCGGCCGGTGGGGTCAGAGGCATGCGGCTGCGAGAGGGAGACGAGGTCGTCTCCTGCGACGTCGGACGCGCCGACGCCGATCTGCTGATCGTCACCGACGCCGGCTACGGGAAGCGGACCAAGCTCGAGCACTTCAGCCCGCAGGGGAGGGGTGGCCAGGGCGTACGCGGGATCCGACTCACCCAGCGCCGGGGTTACGTGGTCGCTGCCCTGATGGCCAGTCTCGAGGACGAGCTGCTGCTCGTGTCCTCGTCCGGCGTCGTCATCCGCATGGACGTGCGACAGATCACCGCCCAGGGCCGCGACGCCACCGGAGTGCGAGTGATGAACCTCGATGAGGGCCATAGCGTCGCTGCGGTTGCGCCGCTCAGCTCGGAGGAAGAGGACTAGAGCGGGTGGACGAGGGGCCGCTCCGCTGGGGTAGCCTCGGCCGTCCAACTCGGGGCTATAGCTCAGTCGGTTAGAGCGCAGCACTGATAATGCTGAGGTCGCTGGTTCGATTCCAGCTAGCCCCACTCCTGTTCAGGGGCTGTTTCGCCGCCCGGCCCGCTGGGGGGTGGCACGGCTCGAGTGCGCGTTTAGTGCGCGGAGAAGCGGCTCTCGGGCTTCGCCTTGGCCATCAGGTCACGGTTGAAAGCGCGGTTGAGCGTGGCCCACCTCTTCGATCTGCACGCCGAACCGTTGATCGAAGGCGTCCCAGCTCTCGACTGCTAGAGCTGGGACGCTTCGGTTGAAGGTGACAGTGAAGCGGTCGAAGAAGCCGACCTGGCCTAGAACAACTGCCCACGGAGGCTCCCAGGTATCGAAGAACCCGACGTGCGCCATCCAGCTATCTAGGCATGTTTCGGGATCTCCGAGGAGATCGCGAAAGAGTTCCATCTCGACATCCGCGAACCGCACCTGCCGCGGCTTTCCCCCAATACCGAGTGTGGTGGTAGGAACGCCATCAAGGTCCAGGCGAAGAGCACGGACGAGACCGGGGGCCGCCAGGGTTCGCTCAGATCCTGAATCCACCAGGGCGGTAACCCTTGGTCCGACCTCACCCAACGCCCTGAGTCGCACTGGGACCACGGGGCGCAATGGCGGCTGCCTGGCCTCCCGGGGCGCCAGTCCCCTCGATGGGCTCTCCTCGACGTAGCGGAAGATCCAGGGGGATTCCGCTACCGGCATCTAGCCGAGTCCGACGAGCTCCGACTCCGTTTCAGCTGGAGCCCGAATGATCGTCGCGTCCTTAATGCCCCTCTCGTGAAGGGCGATGACGACCTGATCAAAGGTGTCACGGGCCTCAACGATTTCGTCGCCTCGAAGAGCGACCCACTTACCGGGGACATCCTTGAGTAGGGCCCCCATACGGATCGGATCGAGGCGGTGGCCTTGTTCCGTTTCGTGTGTCATGGCGCGGCGGGACCTCCTACTCTTCGACCCTACCGACAGCCGGAGCACTCTAGAAACGAACTTCATTCCTGTAACTCTCGCATAGAGTGATGAACTTCGCGCGGACCGCGCGAAGTGGTCAGATTAACCACTCTGCGTGCTAACGAGACGCCTAGTCCCCGCCGCTAGCGCCGGGTTTCTCTCCGCGAGAGGGGAGTGGGCGGAACTTGACCCCGAGCTTGTTGGCCGCCTCTCGGTCCTTTTCGGCAGTCACTCGGGCATAGAGAGCAAGGGTCACATGTGGGCTTGAGTGCCCAAGGCGAACCTGAGCCGTCTTCACGTCGACACCAGCAGCGACGAGCGCCGTGGCGTTGTTGGAGCGAAGGTCGTGGAAGTCGAGAGCCGGCAGCTCCGCAAAGCGGACCTTCGAGGGGTCCTGCTTGGTTGGCGTCCGAGAAAGGCGCATCTTCTTCCTCGGGAGGTCGTCGAGTGCGGCGGCCTCGATCGCCGGTAGCCAGACTCGGCGTCGCCAGTTCGAATACCGCAGCGGCCGCCCGCCGCTCGAGACGAACAGGAGGGCCTCCGCGTCGGCCCCGGTGAGCCCGCGGCGGGCAAGCACGCCGGCCAGCTCCTCGATCAGCCACTTCGGAGCTGCTTGAGTGCGTCGGCCGGCCTCCGACTTCGGTGCTTCGAGCTTCCCCGTCCGGTCAAGCTGCCTGTCGACGGACACCTTCCCTTGGGAGGAAGTCGACGCAGCCAACGGTGAGACCGGCCACCTCGGCCCAGCGCAGCCCGAGCACGACCCCGAGCCACATCATCGCTGCGTCATCCCCCAGCACAGCAGCCAGTCGCTGCAGCTCCTCTTCGGCGAGCACGGGGTGGTGGACCTCACCCACCGCCGGTAGCCGGATCTTCCGGCATGGGTTCTTGCTGATCAGCTCCGACGCTTCGGCCCACGCGAAGATCGCTCGGAGGCAGGCGTACTGGCGCACGACCGTGGACGGCGCACCAGCTTGGGCCCAGCCATCGACGAGTGCCTGGACGTCAGCCCGGGTCACAACTGCGACCGGACGCTTGCCGAGGGTGGGCTTGATGTGGTGCTCGACGATCGCGGTGTCGCGGGCGCGCGAGCTCGCCCGCTTGGTCGTTCCGGCCTTAAGCCAGCGCGCTGCCACGTCGGCGACCGGCAACTGAGACTGGCGGGGATCGATTGCAGTACCCCGCCGCTTGTCCGTTTCGACGGCGCTCGCGTAGGCATCGGCTTCATCGCGGGTGCGGAAGGTCCGACTCACGGAGCGTCCGTCGATGCGCGTCCGAACTTGGTAGGTGCGTCGGGCGCTCTTGCGACCGCCGAGCTGCTCGTACAAGGCCTGTGCGGCCCGTCGTCCCTCGTCGGTAGCTCGGAAGATCTCGTCGACCCGGACGCCATCACGGCGACCGAGTACGTGGTGGATGAGCTGGGCCACGGCTTCCTCTCTCGCCCTGCCAGTGCGATCGTTCCGTCGGGAGCCTACGCCTTAGTTGTCTCCCAGCCTCCTGGTGCGCCTCCTCCCAGGCCGGCCTCCTAGTAGGTCACAGCGGACTGTCCCCCTGTAACTCTGGCGGGAACTCGCCTGACAGAAGTTGGTTCGCCACGCCCGCTTGCCACCGCTCCCGGAGGAGGCTTTGAAAGCTCCGGCCGCCGCCGAGCGCCGCCGGCGTGAGCTTGAGAAGACTGTCTCTCTGTGCTCGTGACAAGCCCTTAGCCTCGGCGATCACGTCGACGGCGATCCGCTCCAGCGATCGAACCTCCTCGCCGTTCCAATCGACAAGCTGTAGGTCCGTGGCGTCGCGGAGGCTGGCGAGAATGAGCTGAGCTTTCCTGGCATCAGCAGGCTTGTCGACATCGAGATCTGCGAACACGGAGACCGACCAGAGCCGCTTATGCTGCTCAACGATCTGGCGGCCCTCCCCGGACACTTTGTCTAGTCGCGCGACACCGCTGCCGTTGTCGACGAGAACACCGGCTACCTTCAGCCGCATTTCTGGATTCGGCAACCAGAGGACAACCTGCCACCCGTGCCTGAGCTCCGCCCACTGTGACGCCTCACGCTCAAGTTCGCGCCGCGCGGTCGGAGAACCGAACTTCGTGTACTTCTCGTCTGCCAGGGCCACATCCGCGGGGCTCTCAGCGTGTCCAATCATCTTGAATAGGCGGCGGTTGAGTACGGCTTGGGCGAGGTCTCGGACCGCCCCCGCGCGGCTGTCGGCGTCGTCACCAAGTCGGGCAAGGTGTTCCATCAGTCCGTCGTCAGAGCGGCTGGTGAATTCGCTCTCGAGCCGACCTCGGACCTCTTCCTCGAGCTGCGACAACGCGGCTGATCGCTTCAGCTCAGGCACGTCGGTGGTCGTGAGAACCGGGTGGTCATCCGGAAGATTCCCAGGATGGGACTCAGCGATCCGGCGCTTGAGGGCCTCGAGGTTCTGGTGGCCGATCGCAGCGGTCTCGGTAGGGAAAGAGTCAGCGGCCGCTTCTAGCCAAACGATGTCACTCCAGATCTCCAACAGCTTTCCGACCATTGCGTCGGCAGCGATCTTGGTGTGATGCATCAGAACGCGCTCGGTCAGCTCATACCGGAACCTCAGGTACTTGACCAACTCGGTGACTACGTCCGAGCGAGGATGCCCATCCCGACTGATGCGCACCACCATCTTCTTGGCAAAGTGCTTGTGGTGACTGGCCATTACGTAGAAGTCGTCCACGAACCGATCCCCGAGGGCGATCGGCAGACCGCTGAAGAGATGATCCCGCTGGAGGTAGTCGATGAGGTCCGCGGAGATCGTGTTACCGACGATGTCTGCAACGAACGGGTAGCTGCTCGCCCCATCGGAGCCGGCATTTTCTTTGCTCAGAATTAGCGTCTGGAGCTCCTGTTTCAGGGTCAGACCGGCCGGATGGGCCACGCTTCGCGCGTTCTCAACGGTAAGCCGAAGCGGCTCGTCAAGCTGCGCCCACAAGCGGTCGAATCTGTCCGCGTTCGCGTCATGAGGGGTCAAGACCTTGAGGTCGTCCTCGATGGTGTGGCCGAGAGGTACGTGGCAGAAGTCGTGGAGCAGGCCGCCAAGCCGGGCG
>JAODBN010000371.1 GCA_025463965.1 Acidimicrobiaceae bacterium | reverse complement strand
GTTCCCAGCGTACCGGATCGCGGACTGCGTCATCGAGTAGATCAGCCCGATCGAGGCCGGCAACGCGGCGCTCGCCCACTACCGCCCGCCCGCTGGAGACGGATCGCGACCGGGCGCGCACTGCGTGCTCACCGCCGAGCCGGAGAAGCGCTTCACCTACGAGTACGAGGCGCTCGCCTTCCACGAGAGCACGCCGGGCCATCACCTCCAGATCGCTTCGGCCCAGACGCTCACAGATCTGCCGACCTATCGGCGCTTCCTCGACGTGCAGGTGTGCGCCTACGTCGAGGGCTGGGGCCTCTACTCCGAGCGCCTGGCCGACGAGATGGGCCTGTACACCTCGGACACCGCCAGGCTCGGCATGCTCTCGTTCGCATCGCTTCGTGCCTGCCGGCTCGTCGTGGACACGGGCATGCACTTCCACGGCTGGTCGCGCCAAGAGGCCGTCGACTACATGTGGCAGAACACTGCCACCACCGCGGAGAACGTCCGCAACGAGATCGACCGCTACATCGGCTGGCCGGGCCAGGCACTCGCCTACATGACCGGCAACCGCGAGATCCGCCGCCTGCGCACGCTGGCGGAAGAAGAGCTCGGCGAGCGCTTCGACGTCCGGGCCTTCCACGGGGTCGTGCTCGGGAATGGCGCGGTGCCGCTCCAGGTTCTCGAACAGCTCGTCACCGGTTGGATCGGCACGACGAAGAACTGACTCTTCGCCACCAGACTGTTTTCACTTGCCCGAGGAGATGGCCATGCGCGTCAAGATCAACGACAACGAGCTCAACGTCGAGGTCCTCGGACCAGAGGGCGCTCCCGTCCTCATCGCCCACCACGGCGGCGGCGGCATCGGCTCGCTCGGCGAGCCGAAGGCCACCTTCGGGCCGCTGTCGGACAAGCTGCGGGTCGTGGTGTTCGACGCGCGAGGCTGCGGCCTCAGCGAGGGGAAGCCGCCGTTCTCGCACGCGCAGTGGGCGGCGGACGTCGACGGGCTGCGGGAGTGGATCGGAGCCGAGGAGATCATCGTGGCCGGCGGCTCCTACGGCGGATTCATCGCCATGGAGTACGCCGTCGCGTACCCCGACCACACCCGGGCGATGATCCTTCGCGACACCTCGCCGGACAACTCGAACCTCGAGCGGGCGTACGAGAACGCGCGTAACCAGGACCGCATCGAGGTCAACTGGGACAACTTCAACCGCTACTGGAGCGGCAACATTACCGACAACGAGGACCTGAAGCAGCGCTGGGCCGAGATCATCCCGCTGTACGACTACGAGTACGACCCAGTCGCCTCGGCAGCCCGCGTCGAGGCCGGCATCTACCGCTTCGAGGCCCACAATTGGTGCTTTCAGCACAACATGCCGAACTACGACCTGCGCAAGCAGCTCCCCGCAGTCAGCTGCCCGACGCTCGTCACCGTCGGAAGGACCGACTGGGTGACCCCGGTGTCGTCCGCCGAGACGATCGCCTCGCTGATCCCCAACGCCGAGCTGGTCGTGTTCGAGAAGTCGGGGCATTCACCACAGTTCGAGGAGTTCGACCACTTCCAAGACGTGATGCGCCAATTCCTCTCCTCCATCGGAATCTGAGCGATCCCGGGGCCGGCGGAGCCGGCCAGATCAGGAGACGGCGGGTGGGCGATGCTCGAAGGCGAGCAACCGCTCCACCTCGGCCGCCGCAGCAAGGAGCGCCATGTCCGCTCCCGGAGCGGCCGACAGCTGCAGGCCGACGGGGAGCCCGTCCGCGGTCCACCCGCACGGCAGCACGACCGCCGGCGCGCCGGTGAGGTTGTAGACGCGGGTGAACATCCCCTCCGCCTCGCCCTCGGGGGTGTCGATCGGAGGGGTCGTGGCCGGGGCGACGTAGGGAGCAACCGGGCTGGCGAGCAGGTCAAGGCCCTCGTAGGTGGCGAGCGCGGCGGGCATCGCCTCCTCGCGCCGCTGCATGGCGCCGTCGTAGGCCTCTCGTGTCACCTTGGAAGCTGCCAGCAAGAGGCGAAGCGTCTCCGGCCCGTAGTGGTCGGGGGCTTGTTCGGCCTGGCTGCCGTGCACCTCCCACGCCTCGAACAAGATGATGTCGTCCATGCAGGCGTCGACCGCGGCGAAAGCGGCTCCGTCCGCTGGCCGGAGCGCGGCGCTCGCCCGTAGGCGCTCGAGGGCGGCGTCGGTCACCTGACGCACGTCGGGCTCGAGCTCTTCACTCTCGAGCTGGTCGACGAGCAGGCCAATGCGCAGCTGCCCCGTAGCAGCCGGTGCCTCTTCCTGCCTGGTGAGAGCGGCGAACACCCGGGTGGTCGTGGCCACGTCGGCCGCCAGCAGGCCGAGGTGGTCGAGCGAAGGCGAGAGCGGCTGAACCCCGGTGAGATCGAGCACCCCGAAGGTCGGCTTGAAGCCGACGGTGGCGCAGTAGTGGGCGGGAAGGCGGATCGAGCCGCCGGTATCGGTGCCGAGCGCCACCGTGCATACACCGGCACCGACCAGCGCCGCCGAGCCACCGCTCGAGCCGCCGGCGGTCCTGGCGAGGTCGAAGGGGTTCAGCGTCTCGGGAATGTCGGGATGGAGCGCGCCGGCCGCGTACTCGAGGAGCGCCGTCGTGGCGAAGACATCGGCACCGAGGCTGCGCAGGCTCGCCACAACCGGCGCGTCCTCGCGAGCTGCCGTTCCCGCCATCGACTGCGGGTTGCCGTTTCCACGCGGAACCCCGGCCACGTCGATGAGGTCCTTCACGGCGACGGCCACGCCATGCAGCGGCCCGTCGGGGCTGCGTCGCGGTGCGGGCAGGATCCGGGCGAGGGCGTGCAGCGGGCGGCCGAGGCGCTCGGCGCGCTCGTAGGTGGCGAGCAGCTCGAGGTTGGCCACCTCGCAAGTGCGCTCGCCTCGTTCGATGGCCTTGATGAGCTCGCCGGCATAGGTGGTGAGCGGGCCGTTCAGGTCACGCAGCAGGTCGTCGACCTCGGTCTTGCGCTTGCGCACCATGAGGTCGCGGTAGATGCCACTGTGGGACTTGGCGCTCTTGCGGTTGAACTCGACGAGCCGGTCGATCGAGCCCTCGAGGTCGTCGGGGTCGAAGCCGTCGAAGGCCTCCGGCTTCACCGGCGCCTGGGCGAGCACCTCGCGGGCGACGGCGAGCATGAGTGGGCGAAAGCGCGCGTCGCCGAGCGAGTCGGCGATCGAGAGGTCCGAGACCGCGCCGGACCACAGCATCGCTCCGTAGGCCTCCTTGCCCCAGAGGAACCCCATGATGTTGTCGGTGGCCTGCGCGTAGGGAAGCGCTGCGACGAGCTCGTGCACCCGCTCGCTGATCCCCGCCTCGTAGGGCTCTCCGACGCGGAAGGTGGCCGCGTTTCCCTGCATGATGCGTCCGGGGCCCATCACGTCGGCTCCGAAGTTCACAAAGCTCGTGATCACCCGGTTCCGTCCGACGGCGTTTGCTATCAGATCGGTGGTCAGCCCGTTCTGGAAGCTGACGACGTAGCCGTCGGGGGCGAGCCGCCCGCGCAACAGCTCCGCCGCCTGCTCGGTGTGGTGGCTCTTCACCGCGATCGCAGCATGGGAGATCTGGGCGGGAAGCTCGTCTGGCGTGATGGCTCTCGCCTTCACGCTGAACTGCTCGACCGGGCCCTCGATCTGGAGGCCGTGCTCGTTGATGGCGGCGACGTGCGCGCCGTCCGCGTCGCACAACAGGACATCGTGGCCGGCGCGGATCATGTGGGCGCCGATCGTGCCGCCGATTGCACCTGCGCCGATGATGGTGAGCTGCATCGGGGACACCCTTCTTCGGCGCGTCGTCTACAAGCGTCGACGACGCGGAGGACGCCTATAATCTATACACTCCGCCGCCCCGCTCCCGGGCGGTCGCAGCCGCCCCGCACACCCGCGCCGGAGCCTCGGCTAACCCGCGGCGTAGCTCGTCTGGGCGAACACGAGCTCCCGTCGGCCGCCGAGGTCCTCCACGCCGAAGCGCATGTGGGTGAGCCGCCGCTGCACCTGAAAGCCGAGCGACTGGAGCGTTGTGAGCGACTCGCTCTCCGGGGGGACCATCAGCCGGGTCGTGGCGTCGACGACTGGGCCGGCTCCCCCGCCGAGTGCGGCGGCGACCAGGCGCCCGGTGATTGCGGGCTCGCTGGCGCAACCGGGACCGAGCACGCCGTGGCGGACCATCAGGTAGCCGCAAAGCCCGTTGCGATCCGACGCGATCAGGCATCGGTTGGTGCCGTCGCGAGCGAGCGCCTCGAGCAGGCAGGAGCGATCGCCCCCAAAGGCTTCGAGATCGAACGCCAAGAGGTCGTCGAGCGAATCCGCTGGCCCGAGCGCGTCGACCCCGCCCACGACCCCGTGCGCGGCGGTGGTCTTGCCCATGAGCGCGAGCTCCACGGTGTCGCCCACCACCTTGAACCCGAGCGGCTCGTAGACGGGCTGGCCGAGCGCAGACGCGTCCAGCGCGACGGTCGCACACCCGTGCTCTTGTGCCCACTTCACGAGGTGCCGAGAGAGCTCGCTCGCAAACCCTCGGCGGCGCCAGCGCGGGTGGGTCGCCACCGATCCAAGCCAGCAGAAGTGGCCGTAGGAGATGGCGCCTGCGGCGGCGACGAGCTCGTCTCCTTCCTCGATGCCGAACCAGCCGTCAGGCTGGAGGGAGATGAACAGGGCCGTGTCGCTCTTGCGGGGGGGCGCGCCGTAGGCGAGCTCCATCAGCTTGCTCACGCGCTCGACCTCGGCGGCTCCCGACCCCAATGCGCGCAGCTCTGGCGCCATCTCGAGCTGCCCTACCGCAACGGTGGATTACGTGTCGGACGCCCGATGCGCAGCTCCACCCCTAGGCCTCGACGAGCCGATTCGACTGGCGGCCGAGGCCGTCGCCTTCGAGCTCGATGCGGTCGCCCGCTTTCAAGAAGGGCACGTCGTCATGACCCATCGAGACGCCGGCGGGAGAGCCGGAGAGGACGAGGTCTCCCGGCTCGAGCACCATCAGCTGGCTGACGTACCAGATGAGGTGGTCGACCTCGAAGATCATGTCGGCGGTCGTCCCGTTCTGGCGGGCCTCTCCGTTCACCCAGCACCGCAGCCCTACCGACTGTGGGGCGGGCACCTCGTCGCGCGTGAGGAGCCAGGGGCCGAGCGGGTTGAAGGTCTCGCAGCTCTTTCCCTTGTCGATCGTCGGCCCATGCTCGAACTGGAGCTCGCGCTCGGAGACGTCGTTGGCGAGCAGGTAGCCGGCGATCACCTCGGTCGAGGCTGCGGGAGCCGCAAGGTAGCGGGCCTCACGGGCGATCACGACGCCGAGCTCGGTCTCCCAGTCGGTCTTGGCCGAGCCCCTCGGAATCAAGATGTCGTCATAGGGCCCGTTCACCGTATTGGTCGCTTTCATGAAGATCACGGGCTCGTCGGGAAACGCCAAACCGACCTCGGTCGCGTGGTCCCGGTAGTTCACGCCGATGCCGACGGTCTTGTTCGGCCGGGCGATCGGAGCGCCCACGCGCGCACCGAAGGAGAGCAGCACTCGTCCCTCGTCGGTGATCTCGCCGAGCACGTCGCCTTCGCGCTCGGCGACGAACCGCCGCGCCGCGTCCTCGCGGGTCCCTCCCCAAAAGCGCCCGTCGATGTCGTCGATCCCAGGAAGGGCGCGCACCAGGCCGTCGTCGGTGACTACGGCTGGGCGTTCGGCTCCCCGCTCCCCTATTCGCATCAACCGCAACTTCTGCTCCTGCTCGGCTCGAGACGACGGGTCAGCGTAGCCACCACCGTCGACGCAGGACCGGCGCCCTCCGCCGAGATCGCCTCTGGCGTGCGGCTGGGCCGGCCCGTCGCCGACGAAACCCCCATTCGGTGCCGAGCATCCGACAGAAACGAGCGCCCGGTCCCGCACATGACAACCACGTTGCCTGCCTGGCATGTCCGCCACAGGCCGCTACCCTTTCGCTCCATGTCGCGACGGCACGCAATGTCAGCACCGGATCAGCCCGCAGCAATGTCCTCTCTTTGCGGGTGCATCCCCACGAGTCGAAAGCGCTGACGATGGCCACCTCGCCATCCGCACCTCGGCCCCCGCGCAGGAGGTTGCCGCTGATCCTCGTCGCGCTCATCGTGATCGTCGGAGCAGCGATCGGCGTCGTGCTCGGCCGCTCACGCCCGGCCGCAGCAATCACCAGCCCGCTCACGGTGGCCGACCACCTGCACGGGGGCCGCTTCTTGGTGAAGGCGACTGGGGCCACCTTCGTCATTCGCGGCTTCGACTACCAGCCGGTCATCCAGACCGGCAACAACCGCTTCGTCAACGAGAGCTTCGCTCCGTCCTACTACCGCCACGCCAAGGTGGCCTCGGCCGCCAAGGCCTGGGAGGCAGCCGGTTACGACACCGTGCGGGTCTTCCTGAATCCTGCCCAGATCGGCAACCCGAGCGGCGGCCTAGACCACGCATACGTCGCCAACCTCGCCGACTTCGTGATGACCGCGGCCCACCACGACGTGCGCACCCTCGTCACCGTCGGCGTGCTGCCGACGGCCGGGGGCTTTCTTCCCGCCACCCGCCCCCAGTTCGGCCTCGTGAACGAGGACTACCTCGACCCCCGGTTCATCGCCGCCGAGCAGCGTTACCTCGCCATGTTGATCTCGAACCTTCGCAACGACCAGGCGCCCCTCGTCGACGTCATGTGGGAGCTGAAGGGCGAGCAGGAGTGGGCGAACCGGACCGCTCCCTTGTCGTGGACCTCGGGGACGGTCACGACCGCCAACGGGCGCAGCTACGACATGGCCTCGCTCACCTCGCGAAACGCGATGGAGGACGACGGCCTCGCCTACTGGGCCAATCACCTGACCTCGACGATCGAGCGCGACGCCCCGAACAGCCTGGTCGGCGTCGGCGCCTACCCGCTGAACGTGAACCACAAGCAGTTCACGGTGCGCGTCGACGCGCTGTTCGGATCGGCGACCAAGCTCAGCTTCGTCGACATCCACACCTACCCGAACCTCGGTCCGGAACTGGCCCAGATCGAGAGCTTCCACGGCAGCGACACGAGCAAGCCGGTGATCATGGGCGAGTTCGGAGCGGTCCGGGCCCAGTCGCTCGAGGCGGCCAAGGCGTCGCTCGTCAGCTGGCAGAAGCTCAGCTGCCACCTCGGCGGACTGTCCGTGTCGGGCTGGCTGATGTGGACGTGGAACTCCGGCGGCGTCCAAAAGGAGTTCTGGGACGCGATCGCCGGAGGAGGCGTGCTCTCGCGGGCGCTCGCCCCGGTGACCCGACCCAACCCCTGCAGCTAGCCGGCCGCCCGCGCCGTCACCCTCGGCCGCCACGGGCGCTCAGCGCCCCGGATGACCGCCTCGGGCCTCGCCAGGGGCAACACCGGCCATCGACGACCCGTCGACGAGCGGCAGCTCGGGGTCCGGGCTCGCTGGCCGGTCCGAGTCCACGAGCCGCGGTT
>JAODBN010000355.1 GCA_025463965.1 Acidimicrobiaceae bacterium | reverse complement strand
CCGGACACCCACTCCGCTAAGAGACTGCCCGGGCACGCTCGGCTAGGTGGACCGTCGAGCCGCCCGCAGCCTTGGCCCGATTCAGCGCTCGGTCCGCTGCGTCGATCAGGGATCTCGGGGGCATGCCGCCGTCTTCGGTGATCGCCACGCCGACGCTCATCGCCACTGAGAGTCGCTGGCCATCGAGACTGAAGGGCTGCTCGAGCGAGCCGATGAGGCGCCATGCGACGTGCTCGGCGACCTCGTCGCTCGCGATCGGTCCGCACAAGACGAGGAACTCGTCACCGCCGATCCTGAAGAGCGCATCGTTGCCGCGCAGTGTCCCCGCCAGGCGCTGGGCGACCTTCACGAGCAGGCCGTCGCCGGCGGTGTGCCCGAGGCCGTCGTTCACCGCCTTGAAGCCGTCGAGGTCGCAAAACAGCGCCGCCACGGCCGCTCCTGGGCGGGCCGCGGCGAGCAGGTCCTCGATCTGCTGATGGGCCGAGCTCCGATTGGGAAGCCCCGTCAGCGGGTCGTGCTCGGCGCGGTGGCGGAGCTCGTCGAGGGCCGCCCGGCTGTCGGTGACGTCCTCGAGCGCCAGCACGAGGCGGATCTTGCCCTGGGGAGTCTCCACCTTGCGTAGGCGGGACTTCGCCCATTGCGCGGGGCGGTCGGGGGCCGAGAGCCGGTGCTCGAAGGTCACGCTGGCAACGTCGCCGGTCAGCACCGATCGGCACGCGTCGAGCAGCGGCTCGGCGAGCAGCGGCTCGGCGTCGCCAGGATCGACGATGTCGGTGAGCGTGTGCACGAGCTCGGGAGGAAGGCGCGTCAGCAGGCTGAACGCGTCGTTCGCGCGCAGCATGACGAGGTCGTCGCCCAGCACCGCCATAGGGATCGGCGCTCGGTCGAATACCGAACGGAAGATGCTCTCGCTGTCGACGAGCTCTGCTTCGCGCATCGCGTCCGCGATCGCCAGCGCCGCCTCGGAAGCGAACACCTCGAGCAGGGCCCGTTGTTCGAGGTTCGGATGCCGGCCGCTGCACGGCAGGTCGACGCTGAGCACGCCGATCAAGGTCCCTGAGGCGTCCCGCAGCGGGGCGAAGAGGCCGTCGTCAGGGGTCCAGGCGTCCTCCCCTTCCAGCTGGGCGTGGTCTGGCCGCCAGCCCGGCATCCCGGCCTCGTCGATGTGCCGGGTGTCGTAGCCGGGCCCGACATGGAACAGGGTGCCCCACGGCTCGGCACCGTCGAGCAGCTCCCGCCAGAGGTCGGCCTCGCTCTCCTCGCCGATGAGCTTCTCGATACCCGGAGGCCCGACCGCTGCCTCCACCTTGAACGTGCCCCGATCGGTGCGGACGTTGACCACCGCTGCTTGGAAGTCCAACGCCTCGATCACGCCGTCTGCGATCAGTGACAGCGTCCTTGGGAGCCCGGAGCTCCCGAGTCGACGCACGACCCGTATCAGGCGCTCAATCGAGCTTCGCTCGCGATCGTTCAAGGAGGGAGAACCGCTGTCGTGCTGGTCTGCCATCCTCAACGCCCTTCCGGTGTTACAAGAGCCCTCAACGTCATCTGACGGCCGTCAAGGCTCAAGCCTGAATGCTAAGCGCCCGCCGCTCGTTCTGCTTGATTGCGCCCCGGGACCGCTGGCGGGCGGCTCGCTCTGGCGCGATCCTGTACGGGTGAGCACGATCGGGAGTACGAACACGGAGCTGGAAGTCTCGACGACGCTCGAGCCGACCCACGACGGTGACCACGAGCGGATGAGCCACATCGTGCTCGAAGGGTTCAAGCCCAAGGTCGGAAAGTTCGTCTCCGCCGGCAATTCGGTCGTCGAGGGCATGGTCAACGGCACGCCTGTTCGGGCCCTGTGCGGCAAGGAGTGGACACCCGGGCGCGATCCCAAGCGCTACCCGCTGTGCCCGACCTGCGCCGAGATCGCCAAGGCTCGGGGCTGGAAGCTCCCCGCGCACTGACCCTCCCGCCGGACGGGGTCGCCGGCGAGCGGTCGACGAGGTGACGCACACGGGCTTGGCGGTCACGGCAAACGAGACGCCGCTCGGCGGCGGCTAGCGAGTGTGGAAGATCGCCCACTTGCGGGGGGACATCCGTGGCGAGGTCCACACCCGGGCCGGGCGTTGGTCCGGCACTCCCGACTATTTCGCAGACGCCCGGGCGGAGCGCTTGCCGATAGTGAAGGGCGGCCGACCGGGCGCCCCCGGTGCCCTCCCGCTGCTGGTGACGTCGCTTCCCGCCGAGCGGCCGCCAAGGCAGTACTCGATCACCTGCCGGCTCATGCTCGGCCGGTACCGCGCTCTGGGACCTCCGAGTCCACGGAGGGCCCGAACAGCTCGTCAACCGAGGTCCCGAGGACCCGCGCCAGGCGCACCATCGAGGTGAACCGGGGGATGCTGGCGCCGCGTTCGATGTAGGAGACCGCCTGCTGAGTGAGCCCGGCCTGGCGTCCGAGCTCCTGCTGGGTCAGCCCGAGCTCGAGGCGGCGCTCGGCGAGCAGACGGGCCCAGCGGGGCACTCCCGGCACCGGTTCCGGCCGGCGAGGAGCCATGGGCGGAGTGTACGCATACTCGTGTGGTTGTGTCAAAGTACCTGCCGATTGCACGTCGTCTAACCAAAGGCTGGCAAAGGCCTGATGGACCGGTCATGCCCATCGGCCGGACAGCGATACAAGCAAATCAGTGCGGGCGCCCCCAGGTAGGAGTACAACTATCTGTGTGAGCCCAACCTTCCACGCCTGGCTCCAGGGCGAGCTGGAGCGCCGCCAGTGGCGACAGCAAGATCTGGCGGACGCCGCCGGGGTCAGCCAGCAAACGGCAAGCCGGTGGCTGCTCGGCCGGACGACGCCGACGGCTCGCAGCATCCGGGAGCTGGCTGGCGCACTGGGCCTGACGACCGACGAAGTGCTGGCGCACCTCGAGTCCCCGCCTTCTTCGCGCGCTGATCGCGCGGAGGGGACGGCCGACCTCGACGCGGAGCTGAGGGCACTCCGCCTACGGGTCCGCCAGCTCGAGGCGCAGCTGACGAGGCGTCGACAGGCCTGATCGGCCCAGCGCCGCCGCCGGCGCCCGGCAAGCTCGTCGTCCATCGCTCCTCCTTCGCTCGCCGCGAGCATCCCGGGAGGGTGTGACAGGAGCTAGAGCGTCGGAGGGCACTAACCATGAGAGGCGGGGCGTGCTCGCCCGCACGCCCCGCCTCTCGATTGCTCCCGATGGACCCCGGCCCGAACGGCCGGTCTCCTCGGACTTACTTGGCCAGCCCGGTCAAGGTGACCGTGACCGTCTGGCTGGTGCCGCTCGTGTTGACGAAGGTCACCGTGATCTTGGCACCCGCCTTCTCGGCGGAGATCGCCTTCTGCAGTGCGGAGAACGTGGTCGTCGTCGTGCCGTTGATCGCCGTGATGGTGTCGCCTGCAGCGATCCCCGCCTTCTGGGCCGGACCACCCTGGACGACGTCGTAAATCTGCACGCCCGCAACAGTGGAGTTGGAGCTGGTCCCGCTCCCGCCGAAGTTCCCGAATCCGGAGCCCGCTCCGGCGCCTGCGCTCGCCTGCTCGTAGATGCCGAGGAAGGGCGACGTTCCGAGGATCACCGTGCTCGATCCCTGGCCCTTCTCGATCTGCTGGACGATGGTCCGCAGCGTGTTCACCGGGATGGCGAACCCGAGCGTCCCGCCGTCACCGGAGGCGGCTGCGGTGTCCATGCCGATGACCTGGCCCTGCGAGTTCAGCAGTGGGCCTCCCGAGTCACCCGCGGCGATCTGGGCGTCGGTCTGGATGAGCCCGTGCAGCGTCTCGGAGGACGAGGTGGTGCCGCCGGCGTCGCTTGCGGTGATGGTCCGACCGAGCGAGGAGACGATCCCCGTGGCGATCGAGGGTGCTCCGCCTTGCCCGTAGGCGTTGCCGATGGCAACGACCGAGGCGCCGACCTGGACCGTGGAGGAGTTGCCGAGGGTCACGTAGGGCAGGCCCTTCGGCGCGTTCACCAGCTGGATCAGCGCGATGTCCTTGGTCGGGTCGGTCCCGAGCACGCGGGCGGTGTAGGTGCCGTGACCGGCGACGACCACCTTGATGCTCGTGGCGTTCTCGACCACGTGGTTGTTGGTGAGGATCTCACCGGTCGAGGTGACGATCATCCCCGTGCCGGCGGCGAGCTCGGCGCCCTGCCCCGCGGGGCTGGCGATGCTGACGTTGATGTCCACCACGGAGGGGTCGACCGACTTGGCGATCGCCGCCACCGACCTCGTGCCCGAAGTGCTCGACAGCGAGGTCGAGCTGGACTTGGGGAGAAGCGCCACGCCGCCCGAGCCGGAACCGGAGGCCGAGCTGGGCGCAGTGGAGCCGCCCGAGAAGGCGACGCCGAGGCCGGCGCCGAGGCCACCGGCGAGGATCGCCACGCCGGCGGCGACGCCGGCGAGGGCCTTACGGGTGTGGCGGCGCTTTGGCTGCTCGACCGGGCCGCCGGGAGACCAGGACGCGCCGAGGGGAGGATACGGCGGCTGGTCCCCCGGCGGCGTCGCCGCCCCGCCGAGGCCAGGGGCCTCGGCGCCCGAGACGGCCTGGGGGGTGGCCGACTCGGCAGACGGGGGGGCGAAGGGGGGCATTGAGAGCGGCATCGGCGAGGCGAATACCTCGTGCGCTGCGGGAGCCGAAACGGGCGTCTCGGTCTCGGGCGTCTCGCCGACGGCTGGCGTCTGCTCGCTCATCTGCTCAGGATCTTGGGGGTTCTGGGTCTCGTCCATCTGTTCTGTTCCTCCGTCATCGGCCGCTGTCTGCGACCTGTTCCGGGCGCCCGGCCGGAGAAGCCCGGCGACGCTGCTGCTTCGATCTGGTGAGGACACTCTGCCCGGCGAGTCTCTGTGTCGTCTGGACATTCGCTGAGCGTTATCTGTGAATCTCGAATTCCCGGAAGGCGCTCTGAAGTGGGCAAGTCCTACGGCGAGGGTATCGGGGCGCGTCAGCGCCCCGGGGCAAGGCCCCGGGGCGCTGGCATCACCAGAGACGGCCTGCTCGAACAAGCGATGCCGTATCGGCGTTGCGACTACACGTCGAGTGCGAGACCCGAGACCGGGCTGGTCAGCTTGACGTGCACGGGCGAGCCGTAGAACTTGGCGTCGCCGTAGTTGTAGATGTTGCCCCGAGTGGTCGCGAGCACATAACCGCGGCCGGTCTCGGTGGCCGCGAAGGCGACCACGGGAGCCGTGAGGTGTGCGGTGGCCTTCGACCCGAGGAACTTGGCGTCGCCCTGGTTGTAGATGTTCCCACCGGAGCTCACGAGGTAGTACCCGAGGCCGTCTGCGCTGAGTGCGGCCGCCACGATCGGGTGCGGCAGCCTCGCCGTCGCCTTGGAGCCGTAGAACTTGGCGTCGCCCTCGTTGTATACGTTGCCCTTCGAGCTGACGAGGTAGTAGCCGAGGCCGTCCCGGGTCCCCACGATGGCCGCGATGGTGCGCTGGCGGGTGTCGACGTGGACCGGGTTGTAGGTCTTGGCGTCGCCGTAGGCGAACACGTCACCGGCCTGGTCGACGAGCCAGTACCCGTTGTTGTCCGGGGTGAGTGCGAAGCCGCTGATCGAAGACGTCACCTTGGTGCGCGTCGCCGAGGGCGAGCCGAAGAACTTGGCGTCGCCACGGTTGTAGATGTTCCCCTTGGAGGTCACGAGGTAGTAGCCCTGGCCGTCAGCGGTGGCGGCGACCGCCACGACCGGCCGAGTGGCCGGGTTGGTGCTGAGTGCCGGGACGTTCAGCTGCGTTGCAGCGCCATAGGGGTAGACGGTCCCGCCCTGAGTGGCCAGCCAGTAACCGATCACCGGCTGCTTCAGCACGACGATCGTGAGGGTGGAGCTGGACACCGTTCCCACACCGTTCGTGGCAAAGATCTCCACCGTGTAGCTGCCCTCGGTTCCGGCCGCCGGCGACCCGGCCAGCGTGGCGGTCCCGTTGTGGTTGTCGGTGAAGACGAGGCCCGTCGGCAGCACGCCGGTCTCGGCGATCGTCGGCGTCGGCGAGCCCGCCGCGCGGAACGTGAAGGACGAGGTGGTCCCGATGGTGAAGTCGACCGAGCTGCCACTTGCGAACGAGGCAGGCACGCCGGCGTCATACAGCTCGGCGCTGTTGGTCGGAGTGACGGCGGACGGACCGGTCTCTCCCCCGCCGATCAGCACCATGCCCCCTTGGATCACGGCGATCGAGGCAGCAGCGCGCGCAGTTCCGAGCGACCCAGTCGCCGAGAACGTGCCCTTGTTCAGGCTGTAGCGCTCCGCCGACGCGAGCGGCTGGCCGGTCGAGCCGATGCCACCAGCGACAAGGACGTTGCCGTCCGGCAGCAACGCTGCCGAGGCCGAGTAGCGCGCGGCGCCGAGCGAGCCGGTGCTCGCCCAGCTGTTGGTCGTTGGGTTGAACACCTCGGCGCTCGCCAGCACCGTTGAGGTAGCGCTCCGGCCGCCCGCCATCAACACCTGGCCGTTGGCCAGGGCGGTGGTCGTCGCGCCGAAGCGGGCCTGCACCAGCGGAGCGGTCGAGGTCCACGAGTTCGTGGAAGCCCGGTAGACGGCAGAGGCGCTCGTGGCGAGGCCGGTTCCGGCAGGACCGCCGATGTCGATCACACCGCCAGCGACGAGCACATTTCCGCCTTGCACCGTGGCCGTGCCGGCAAAGGCGGTGGCGCTCGGCAGGGAGGCGGCCGCGCTGAAGCTCCCCGAGCTCGGGTTGTACAGCTCGGCGGACGAGGTGGCGATGGCCGCAGCGGCGCTGCCGGTGTCGCCCCCGGCGACGAGCACGTCACCGTTGGGAAGCAGGCGGGCGGTCGCTCCGAAGCGGGCGGTGGCGAGCGAGCCGGTGGTGGTCCAGGCGTTGGTTGCCGGGTTGTACAGCTCGGCCGTGTTCGTTGCGGCCGCTGCGCTGCCCGTGCCCGTGAGGCCCCCTGCGACCAGCACCTCACCGTTCGGGAGCAGGGTCGCGGTGGCGTCGTAACGGGCGGTCGCGAGCGAGCCCGCCGCCGACCAGGCGCCGGTGGCGACGTTGTAGAACTCGGCTGAATTGGTCGGAGCCGCGCTCGCCCCCGATCCGGTCAGGCCGCCGGCCACGAGAACGTCCCCGTCGGCAAGCAACACGGCTGGCGCGCCGGCGCGGGCGGTCGCCATGGCCCCGGTGGTCGAGAAGGTGTTCAAAGTGGCGGCTCCGGCCGTCCCGGCCTCAACGACGAGCGCGCCGCCGGACACCCCGGCGAGGACGGCTGCGGCCGCCACCCCCCGAAACGCCAGCCGCGAGCGGCGCCGCGGCCCTGTCTGCTCAGAAATTCTCACAGCCGTCCTCCCATCACATTTGCCTCATAAAAGTCGCTGTTGTGCCTAACATCTTGCACGTGCACGCAAGAGTGACCCTAACAGCCCCCACCGCAAGCGCAACTGCGCGTCACATGATTCGCCTCGGGTGCGAAGTGTCGGCCACTTCGGCGGGTTCTTCCCCTGCTGGGTGGCTCGAGGATTGCCCTGAATCTCGGCACCGGCAACGTGCGGACTCCTGTCACGGCGCATGGACAGCCGCCGGCCGCAGGCTCAGGCGAGGGAGATGAGGTCTCCGAGCTGGTCGCTCCACAGGTCCTCGACCCCGTCGGGCATGAGCAGGACGCGCTCGGGCGCGAGCGCCTCGACGGCGCCGGGATCGTGGGTCACCAGCACAATTGCGCCCTTGTAGGAGCGCAGGGAACCGAGGACCTCGGCGCGACTGGCGGGGTCGAGGTTGTTGGTGGGCTCGTCGAGGAGCAGCACGTTGGCCGAGGACACCACGAGGGCCGCCAGCGCGAGTCGGGTCTTCTCGCCGCCGGACAGGGTCCCGGCCGGCTGGTCGGCGCGCTCTCCGCTGAACAGGAACGCCCCGAGCACGCGGCGCAGCTCGACGTCGGTCATCGACGCCGGCGCGTTCCTCCGGACGTTGGCGAACACGCCCGCGTGGGCGTCCAGGGTCTCGTGCTCTTGGGCGTAGTAGCCGAGGCGCAGGCCGTGCCCGGGGACGATCCGCCCGCCGTCGGGCTGCTCGACCCCAGCCAGGATGCGCAGCAAAGTGGTCTTGCCCGCCCCGTTCAGCCCGAGCACCACGACACGGCTGCCCCGGTCGATGGCGAGGTCCACCCCCGAGAAGATCTCGAGGGAGCCGTAGCGCTTGGCGAGACCCTCGGCGACGAGCGGAGTGCGCCCCGAGGGGGCCGGGTCGGGGAAGCGCAGGCGCGCCACCTTTTCGTGCTGGCGCTCGCCAGGAAGCCCGACCGCGAGACGCTGTGCCCGGCGGTCGAGCTGGTGGGCGGCTCTCGCCTTGGTGGCGGTCGCCCGCATCCGGTCCGCCTGGGAGCGGAGGGCGACGATCTTGCGCTCGGCGTTCGACCGCTCGCGGGTCCGCCGCCGGTCGTCGGACGCCTGCTGTTCGAGGTAGGCGCGCCATCCCAAGTTGTACTGGTCGAGCTCGGCCCGGGTGGCGTCCAGGTGGAAGACCCGGTTCACCGTCGCTTCGAGCAGCTCGGTGTCGTGGCTGATCAAGACGAAGCCGCCCTCGTAGCCGCGCAGGTAGCTGCGCAGCCACACGATCGAGTCGGCATCGAGGTGGTTGGTGGGCTCGTCCAAAAGGAGCGTTTCGGCTCCCGAGAAGAGCACGCGCGCAAGCTCCACCCGGCGGCGCTGGCCGCCCGACAGCGTGCGCAGTGGCTGGTCGAGCACGCGCGTCGGCAGGCCCAGGCTCGAGGTGATCGAGGCGGCCTCCGCCTCCGCCGCCCAGCCACCCAGCGCCTCGAACCGCTGTTCGAGGGCGGCGTAGCGACGCATCGCCGCGTCGCGCCCCTCCTCGTCGGCCGTGCCCATTTTCGCGGCGGCGTCGTCCATCTCCACCCGGACCCGGTCGAGGCCGCGCGCCGAGAGGACGCGCTCTCGGGCCAGCACGTCGAGGTCGCCCGTGCGCGGGTCCTGGGGCAGATAGGCCACGGGAGCCGAGCGCCGCACCTCGCCTGCATCCGGCAGCGCCTCGCCGGCGAGGACGCGCGTGAGCGTCGTCTTGCCGGCGCCGTTGCGCCCGACGAGACCCACGCGGTCCCCCGGCGCGACCTGGAAGGAGACCGGCGCGCACAAGACGCGCCCGCCCGCGGCGAGTTCGAGGTCGTGGGCGGTCAGCATGGTGGGGGGTGGCCCGGGGACGATGGCTCGCCCCGCCTGGCCCCTCTAGTTTCGCGCCGATCCCGTCCGCTCCGTGCAGGGCCGATATGGTGCGGCGGTGGCCGGCCCCGTCGCCCTCGTCGGGAGCGGTGAATTCCTCGAGGTCATGCGCCCGATCGACGCCGGCCTGCTCGCCGGACGGCCACCCCGGGCTGTGTTCCTGCCGACCGCGGCGGCCCTCGACGGCGAGGACCGGGTCCGCTACTGGCTGGAGCTCGGAACCGAGCACTTCCGCTCCCTCGGGGTCGAACCGGTCCCGCTCCCCGTGCTCGATCGCAAGGACGCTGACTCGCCCGAGCTGGCGGCCGCGATCGCCGGCGCGGGCCTCGTCTATCTGTCCGGTGGAAACCCGGGCTATCTCGCCGACACCCTGCGCGACAGCGCGGTCCTCGAGGCCGTGCTGGCGGCGCACCGCGCCGGCGCGGCGCTTGCGGGATGCTCGGCAGGCGCCTGCGCGCTGTCCGCCATCGCCGAGGACTTCCGCCATCCCGATCGCTACTCAGGGGCCGGCCTCGGCGTCGTGCCGCAGGTGGCCGTGCTTCCGCATTTCGACCGCTTCTTCAAGCTTGCCCCGGGCCTTGCCGAGGACCTCGTCCGGCGAGCGCCGGCCGGGGTGACCGTCGTCGGCATCGACGAGGAGACGGCACTCGTCGGTGGCCCGGAGCGCTTCGAAGTCCTCGGCAGGGCCAGCGTCACGGTCCTCGGCGGCCCGGACGGTTCCTCCGGCGTGCCACTGCGGGAAGGCGAGCTGCTCGAGCTGGCCCGTAACGCTTGAGCTGCCTCTCGGTCAGGGGGTGTTGGGAGTCACCCCCACGTCGAGGGTCAGCCACCCCTCGCTGCCGCCCCGGCCGCTCGCGTGCAGGCGGTAGTAGCCGGGGGAACTGAAGCGCACGACGAGCTGGGCGCGACCGCGATCGAGCACGACGCTGGCCGGGAAGCCCGGGGGGGCTGGCAACCCCGCGGGCGGGACGAGCGTGAGGCTCACCCGCCCGCCGACGCGCGGGTCGAGGGAGAGGCCCGCGGTGTTCTGCTGCAGCGCGATCGAGAGCGCTTGGCCGGGCAGCGCGGCTCCTACATCGGCGAGGATGCTCGCACCGTAGAAACCGATCGTCTCGGCAGGCGTCACCGGCAAGCGAGGGAGCGACAGCGGCTTCCGGTGGAAGTCGAACGCACCGGCAAGATCGTTCTGTTCGGCGTTGAGGCCGTCGAGTGGGGCGAGCCCCCACAGGTGTTGGACGAAGGCGAGCACCGACAGGTTGGTGGTCTGCTTGGCGAAGACGCCGCTGCGCACCCAGGGCGAGACGATCACCATCGGGGTGCGCGTGCCGTACCCGGCGCTGCCTGGCACGACCGGCGGCGAGACGTGGTCGAAGAATCCCCCGCCCTCGTCGTAGGTCACGAAGATGGCGGTCGAGGACCAGTACCGGCTACGGGCCACCGCCTCCACGAGCTGGCCGAGCCACGTGTCGCCTTGTCCGACGTCCTCGGGCGGCTCTTCGCTGTAGCCCACGCCCGGTCGCACGAACGAGAAGGCGGGCAGCTGGCCGCCGGCGAGATCGGTGAAGAACTGGGTGGCCGAGGTGAGATTCGCGCCGCTCCCAGCCGGGAACAGGCGGGTCCACACCGTTCCCTGGAAGACCGACACGGGGACCCCTGAGTAGATCCGCCACGGCTCGTGAGCCGCGCTGAGCTCGGAGAAGATCGTGCTCCAGCTGCCCGTCGGAGGCACCGAGTTCGTCAGTTGGCCGTGCGAGGTCGCCGCGAGGGCGTAGAGCACGTTCGGCAGCGTCGGCGCCACGGCGGGCTGGAAATTGCGATCTGCCAGCTCGAAGTGACGTGCGAGGTACTGGAGGTCGGGGTCCATCGTCGGTGCGAACGTGGTGATCGCGGACAGCCCCTCGCCGGGAAACAGCGTGTAGCCGTCCATCCGGTAGGTGGTGCCCTGGCGGTCCATCATCTTCAGCTCGGCCGCTCGCGAATTGTTGAGGCCGCCCTGGACGTCGCCCTCATTGGCCGGAGCGACGAGCGCAGCCACCCGGCTCGAGGGATCGCCGGGGGCTGTCGGGTTGGCAAAGTTCGTCCCCGCCGGGATGCCGTCAGCGCCCGGAAAGCCGCTGAAGAGATCGTCGAAGGTGTGGTTCTCGAGCATCACCTCGACGACGTGGGTGATCGGGCCGAGCGGCCGGTGCGCCACCGGGCCTTCGGCGAGCGCAGGTGGTCCGGGAAGCGCCACCGACGCGGCGATGATCGCCGCTGCGCCGAGAGCCGCCGAGCCGAGCGCGGCGAGCCTGCCAGCCAAGCCTCCGATGATTGCGCTGCGAGCCAATGTCCCTCCGGGCCTGTGAGAAAGGCCCGCCGGGGCCGGCGGCCAGACTTTCAGCTCCGAGCGCCAAGAGGGGCGCGATCGGGTCCACCGGCGGTGCGAGCTCGTCGACCCCCGAGGGCAGTCGACCCCGGCTCTCCCCGCTTAGACGAGCGTGAATACCCGCTGTTTTCGCCCTCTTGCGGCGTGGCCAGCCAGCGGAGCGAGAGGTTGTCTGTCCGGCAGCGGCCGGCCGCCTCGAGCGCCGTTCGGCTCGCCTCGGCCGAGGCGGTGCCGCGCCCGCCCGCACATGGGCGAGTGGGAACCAGAAGTCCTCAAAATCGCCGAAATGGCGCGCTACCCTGAGCTACCACATGAACTGCCTGCAGTCGCTCCAGAGCCGTCATGAGGTGCTCTTGAGCCGGAACATGGAGGACGAGGTCGAGCCCTCTGGCGTGCTCGGCTCGCTCGTGTGCGTGCGCCCGACGGACCTGGCGTCGGGAGCCAAGGTCGCGTGAGACGCCGCTCGCCTCGCGACGTCGCCGCGCGGGCCTTCGTGCTCAGCCTTCTCGGACGCGTACGCGACGGCGCGGTGATCGTGCACGAGCAGGGAAAGCGCCAGCTCTGTGGACGACCCGTCGCCGGCGAACGGGTCCCCGAGGTGGAGGTGCTCTCCCCCCAAGCCTGGCGAGCGGTCGCGACGGAGGGCAGCGCGGGGCTCGGCCGGGCCTACATCAAGGGGTGGTGGACCACCGAGCGCCTGGACGACCTCACCACGTTCTTGCGGGTCATCATCCGCAATCTCGACGGGATCAAGCGCACGAACGCACTGGCGCGCCGTTTCGGAGGTCCGCTTCGTCGGATGCTGACACGACCCGCCGAGCGGGCGGGCGAGCCTGAGGTCGACCGCAAGAACGTGCACGCCCACCTCGACCTCGGCAACGAGCTCTTCGCGCTGTTCCTCGACGAGTCCATGACGTACTCCTCCGCGATCTTCGCCGGACCGGGCATGAGCCTCGAGGACGCCCAGCGAGCCAAGCTCGACCGGCTGTGCCGCAAGCTGGCCCTCGGTCCCGCCGACCATGTTCTCGAGATCGGGAGCGGCTGGGGCAGCTTCGCCATCCACGCGGCGCGCACCTACGGGTGTCGGGTCACCACGACGACGACCTCCGCTCGCCAGTTCGAGGAGGCGACCGCCCGGGTGAAAGAGGCTGCCCTCGAGGACCTCGTGACCGTCCTCGAGCAGGACTACCGCGAGCTCGAAGGCACCTACGACAAGCTCGTGTCGATCGAGATGATCGAGGAGCTCGACTGGCACCAGTACGACATCTTCTTCCGCCGCTGCGCGGAGCTGCTCGTGCCCGACGGGATCATGGCCCTGCAGGCGATCGTCATGGCCGACCAGGACTACGGGCGCGCCAAGCACAACGAGGACTTCATCAAGCAGTACGTCTTTCCTGGCTCGTGCCTGCCCTCCATCGGGGCCATCGTCGAGTCGGCCACCAAGGTGAGCGACTTGCGGCTCGTGTCGCTCGACGACATCGGCCACCATTCGGCCGAGACACTGAAGCGCTGGCGGACGGCCTTTGCCGCCGCCGAGGACCGGGTCGAAGCGCTGGGACTCGACGAGGAGTTCCGAAGGCTGTTCACGTTCTACTTCTCGTACTGCGAGGCGGCCTTCGCCGAGCGGCGCATCTCCGACGTGCAGTGCGTGCTCGCCAAGGCGCGCTGGCGACCCGCCGGCCTGTCGCTGCCCACCACCTGATCGCGGCCGGCGACGGCCGGCGACAGCTCAGGCCTTGGCCACCCGGGCCTGCTGGGCGGGGGTGGGCAGCCGCAGGTGCGAGGCCAGGCGACAGGCCTGCAGGCCGCGGATGACCAGCCAGGAGACGTCGATCTGCAGCCGTCCGAGGCCGTGGCGCGCCGAGCGGGGGAAG
>JAODBN010000306.1 GCA_025463965.1 Acidimicrobiaceae bacterium | reverse complement strand
ACGTTCCACTCCGACTCGAGCTGCAGCGGTGCGAAGTGGCCGGGCTGCTGGCCCAACCTGCGGACGAGCTCCAGCGCCTCGTTCACGTGGAAGGTGCCAGCGGGGACGATCTCGGCGCCGAAGGCTTTCGAGATCGCGGCACGCTCGGGGCTCAACCCGTCCGGCATCACGACGACCATCCGGTAGCCCTTGACCGCGGCGACCATGCTCATTGCGTTGCCCGTGTTCCCGCTCGAAGCCTCGACGATGGTGTCACCCGGGCGGAGCAGCCCCTCGTGCTCGGCTCGCTCGAGGATGTAGCGCGCCATCCGCGCCTTGATCGATCCGGACGGATTCAGGTATTCGAGCTTCAACCAGATCCCGTCAACCTCGATGAGCGGGGTGGACCCGATCGCGTCGAGCACGGTGGCGGCTGCCCGAGGCGGAGAAGTCACTGTTCGGCCTTCCGAGGTGGCCGACGGCGTGTGGGTCACTCGATCCTCCTTGGTCCCTCGCTCCAAATCACGCCCGCTGGCGTTTCTCGCAACCACTTTGTCGATGTCCTCGGCAGGAGCGCTAGCCCATTCTGACGCTTGTTGTTACAGGATGACACTCGGCGCCGGTCTCCATCGCGCTGCTCCGGGCATCCACCAGACCGTGATCGACTTCAGATCCGCCAGTAGCGGCGCAGCGCCGCTGGGAGACCGGTACCTTCGGGCATGCCTGACCCCGCTCCGTTCGCCCGGTTCCCCGCCCTCTCCGGCGACCAGCTGGCCTTCGTCGCCGACGACGACCTGTGGGTGGCCGAGGCCGACGGCGGAGGAGCCCGCCGGCTCACCGCCGAGAACGCCGCGCTCACCCAGCCCAGGTTCTCGCCCGACGGCTCACTGCTCGCCTTCGCCAGCAGACGCGACGGAGCTTCCGAGGTCAACGTCGTGTCCCTTTTTGGCGGTCCGGCGCGCCGGCTGACCTTTTGGGGCGATCCCTCCACTCGGGTGCTCGGTTGGCGCGACCCCGAGACCGTGATCGCCATTTCCGCAACCGGTGAGCCGTTCCGCAGCCGCACCTGGGCGCGCACCGTGCCGGTCTCCGGGGGCCCGAGCGAACGGCTCGCCTACGGGCCGATCACCTCGCTCGCGAGCTCCTCTCGGGGGGTGGTGGTGCTCGGGGTCAATCAGAGCGCGCGGCGCGGGGCTGCCTGGAAGCGCTACCGGGGAGGCACGGCGGGCGCCTTGTGGATCGACCGGGACGGGTCCGGGAACTTCACCCGCTTTTTGACCGAGCTCCACGGCCAGCTCGAGGACCCCCACTGGATCGGGGACCGACTCGCGTTTGTCTCGGACCACGAGGGCTACGCCAACGTGTACTCGGTGCGCGCGGACGGGACCGATCTGCGCCGCCACAGCGACCACGCACAGTTCTACGCCCGGGCGTTGTCGGGGGACGGGCGTCGGCTCGCTTACCAGCACGCCGGCGGTCTATACATCCTCGACGATCTCGAGGCTGACTCCCAGCCGCGGCGCCTCGACATCCGCCTCGAGGGCGCGATCCACGGGCGAGCTCCGCGACCGGTTAGTGCCGAGGAGCACCTCGGAGATTTTGCTCCCGATGTGCAGGGACGCTCGAGCCTTGTCGAGATGCGGGGCAGCATCCAGCAGCTCGCGCACCGCGACGGCCCCGCCCGCCTGATCGGTGGTGGCGCAGGGGTGCGAGGACGCCTCCCGCTCGTCGCAGGGAGCGGGGTCGAGGCCACGGCGCTCTTCGTCACCGATGCCGAGGGCGAGGACGCCCTCGAGGTCGTGGCGCTTGCCGGCCCGTCCGCCGAGCGCCGGCGGCTCGGGGCCGGTGAGCTCGGGCGCGTGCTCGAACTCGCCGTCTCGCCCGATGCGAAGTTCGCGGCTGTTGCGAGCCACGACGGGCGTCTCCTCGTCGTGGAGCTCGCCAGGGGGGCCGTGCGGGTCCTTGACCGCGCCGAGGACGGCGACGTCAGCGGGCTGTCGTTCTCTCCGGATTCCCGGCTGCTCGCCTGGTCCCATCCCGGCCCGGAGCCGCTCTCCCAGATCCGCGTCGGCCGCCTCTCGCAAGCGGGGGGAGGCGACGAGGTGATCGAGATGACGCCGCTGCGCTTCGAGGACCGTGAGCCGGTCTTCACGACCGACGGGCGCTACCTGGCGTTCCTCTCGGTGCGGACCTTCGATCCGGTTTACGACGCGCACGTCTTCGACCTCTCGTTCCCGTCCGCCGCGCGGCCCTATCTGCTGCCGCTGGCGGCAGCAACGCCTTCGCCCTTCGCTCCCGAGTTCGAGGGTCGGCCCCGGCCGGGGGCCAAGGCGCCCGAGTCGCCTCCGGACGTCGGCGGGGGAGAGGCACCGGGGAGCGGGCGCGAGGCGGAGGGCCCGGGCAGTGCGGTACCCGAAGTCGTCCTCGACAACGAGAACCTTTCGGACCGCCTCGTCGCGGTCCCGGTAGCCGCGGGGCGCTACTCGCGTCTTCGCGCCGCCGAGGGCGGCTTGGTCTTCATGGCCGAGCCGGTCCTCGGGGTGCTCGGGGAAGAGCGGGAGCGCCCCGATGCACCGCGCCCACGTCCGACGCTTCTGCGCTACGACTTCGCCACCCGGCGCCAGATCACCCTGGCGGACTCGGTCGACGCCTACGAGGTGAGCGGGGACGGGCGTTCGCTCGTCGTGCGGGACGACAAGGCGCTGCGCTCAGTCCCCGCCGATCGCCGAGCCGAGGCGCACGGCGAGGGGCCCGACGACGACGTGATCGAGATCGACCTCAGCCGGCTCCGCCTCGAGGTCGACCCGGGCCTCGAGTGGCGCCAGATGTACGACGAGGCGGCGCGTCTGATGCGCGACCACTACTTCGTCGAGGACATGGCCGGCGTGGACTGGCCCGAGGTGGTCGAGCGGTACCGCCCGCTCGTGGACCGCGTGGCGACCCGGGACGAGCTGTCCGAGCTGTTGTGGGAGGTGCAGGGCGAGCTCGCCACATCGCACGCCTACGAGCGACCGCCCGAGCAGCCGACACGGTCCGAGCGGCGCCTGGGCCGCCTCGGGGCCGATCTCGCCTCGGACTCCGGCCAGGTCGTGGTGCGACGGGTCGTGCCCGGCGAGTCCTCGGTGCCCTCAGCGCGTTCCCCGCTCGCCGCCCCGGGGGTCGCGGTGAGCGAGGGCGACGCCATCGTCGAGGTGGACGGCCGCCCCGTCGACCCGAAGCTCGGGATCGGGCCACTGCTGCTCGGCACGGCGGACAAGCCGGTCGCACTCGCTGTGCGCCCCGCAGCCGGGGGAGCACTTCGACGCGTGGTGGTCGTGCCCCTCGCCGACGAGGGAGCGCTGCGATACCAGGACTGGGTCGCGGGGCGCCGGGCCGCGGTGCACGCCGCGTCGAACGGGCGCGTGGGATACCTGCACGTCCCTGACATGGTGGGAAGCGGCTGGGCTCAGCTGCACCGGGACCTCCGCCTCGAGGTGCGGCGCGAGGCGCTGATCGTCGACGTCCGGGAGAACCGCGGCGGACACGTCTCCGAGCTCGTGGTCGAGAAGCTCAGCCGCACCGTGCGCGGCTGGGACGTGGCGCGCCACCGCGGCGCTTCCACCTATCCCCACGACGCCCCGAGGGGCCCACTCGTGGCGGTGGCCGACGAGCAGGCGGGCTCGGACGGGGACATCGTGACGGCGGCGTTCAAGCTCTACGGGCTGGGACCCGTTGTCGGCAAGCGCACCTGGGGCGGGGTGATCGGGATCGACTCGGCCTACCGGCTCGTCGACGGCACCTCGGTCACCCAGCCGCGCTACGCGTTCTGGTTCGACGGGGGCCTCGGTTGGGACGTCGAGAACCACGGGGTAGAGCCGGACGTCGAGGTGGACATGGCCCCCCAGGACTGGGCTGCGGGGCGCGACCCTCAGCTGGAGCGGGCCGTCGAGCTGGCGCTCGACGAGCTCAGCCGCCGCCCCGCCGCCGTCCCCCCGCCCGTCTCCACCCGCCCTTCGCACGCGCCGCCGGCACTTCCGGCGCGACCCCGGACTCCGCCGGCCTAGTCGAAGGCGCGCCTTGGCCTGCCGGGCCGACGTCGGCACCTGGGCCGTGCGCATGGCGGCGGCGGTGCGTCATCGCCTTTGCCGCCCCCCAGGCGATGGCCGCTTCACCGACCTCGTCGCCGAGCACACCGAGGTTGGCCGGCATCAGGGCGTAGACGTCGTCGGGGAAGCGCTCCTCCGAGAAGCGATCGCGGCGCACCTCCGGCACCCCGGCGTGGCGCAAGACCGCCGTCGCGTGCGGGATCGCTCGGCGCACGAGCCCGAGCGGAGTCTCCCGCTGGAGGTCGACGTCGGTGCTCAGGAGCTGTCGAAGCCGCGGCAGGACGTCCGCTGCCGCCGCTCGCCCTGCCTCGGCGGCCTCCTCTGCTCCAGTCGGTCCGAGCTGTCCGAAGGCCTGCTGCAGCCGAGTCGCGACCGAGCGCTCGATGAACGCCGGGAGGGCCGCCGTGAGGAGAACGAACAGCTCCTCGCCAAATGCGGCGAGCAGCTCCCCGGGATCGCTCGTGTCGCCTTCGCCCGGATCGTCTGGCGCCATGGGGCCATCTTCCCCCGTTCGGCACCTCTGGCCCGCGCACCGGCGTAACGTCGAGCGCCGTGGAGGAGGAGAGGGCCGGCGAGCAAGGATCCGACGAGCCGGACGCTGCCGAGCTCCGTCAGCGTCGGGATTGGGCCGACGACGCGAGCGGAGGGCTCGCGGCCGCCTACCGAGCACTCGGACAGGTCCTGCCTGCCGCCTGGATCCAGGTCGAGTCGGGCTTCGTCTACGGCGTCACCGGAGCTCCGGCGCCCTTCATGAACGGGGTCTTCGGCGCACGCCCCGGCGTCGAGGCCGCGGTGCTCGAGCGCTGCCTCGACCAGGTGGCGGTCGCCGGGCTGCCCTACTGCCTCGAGCTTCGACCCGGTGCCGGCGAGCTCGAGGCGATGGCGCTCGAGCGGGGAATGAGCTTTGCCGAGGAGATCCCCCTCATGGTCCGGCCAAACCTTCGCTCCCCGGACCCCGTCCAGCCCGAGCTCGTCTGGCGTCGGGCCCGTCCGGGAGACGAGGCGCCGTTCTTGGACCTCCAGTGCCGTGGCTTCGAGGCGCCTCCCGAGGTGATGGGCGCGATCGTGGTCCCCGAGCTGTTGAACCAGCCGTTCATCTCCTGCCTCATGGGGGCGGTGGACGGAGAGTGGGTGACGACGGCCATCGCGATCGTCGTCGGCGAGGCGCTTGGCGTCTTCAACGTGGCGACCCCTCCCGAGCACCGCAGGAAGGGTTACGCGAGCGCCATCACCGCCCGGTGCCTTGCCTTCGGTGAGGAGGCCGGGGGCCGCTTCGCGTTCTTGCAGTCGAGCGAGGACGCCTTCGGTGCCTACCGCCGCATGGGGTTCGTCCCGGTGGAGGCCTGGCGGGGGCTCGTCGCCGAGCCATGAGCGGTGCTCGGCTCGGTGACCGCCACGGGCCCACGGGCGATCCATCCGATGGTGCAGCTGCCGAGGCCTTGGAGGTCGAACGCGACGCTGCCCGGGTCGTCGGCCGCCTGCGGGAGACGTTCGCGTCGGGCAGGACCCGGCCGCTCTCGTGGCGCCGGGCGCAGCTTGGCGCGCTCGAGTCGTTGTGCGCTCGCGAGTCGCGAGCGATCGAGGAGGCGCTCGCGGCCGACCTCGGGCGCAACCCGATGGAGGCCTATCTCGCCGAGATCTCCGGCATCCAGCGAGAGGCTCGCGTGCTGCGCCGGGGGATTGCGCGCTGGAGCCGTCCCGAGCCGGTCCGCACCCCGCTCGTGCTGCGCCCCGCGCGCTCCAGCGTTCGGCGCGAGCCGCTCGGGGTCGTGCTGATCGTGGGGCCCTGGAACTATCCGGTCAACCTCGTGCTGGCGCCGCTGGCGGCGGCGCTCGCCGCGGGCAACTGCGCCGTGGTGAAGCCCTCCGAACAGGCGCCCGCTTGCTCCGCGTTGCTCGCCCGCCTGCTTCCTCGGTATCTCGATCCCGACGCGGTGGCGGTGGTGGAGGGCGGCGCCGAGATCACCGGGGCCCTGATCGACTCGGGAATCGATCACCTCTTGTTCACCGGCAGCCCGGCGGTGGGCCGGTTGGTGGCCGAACGGGCTGCTCGAAAGCTCGTGCCCGTGACCCTCGAGCTCGGAGGAAAGAGCCCCGCGGTCGTGGCCGCCGACGCCGACCTCGACGTCGCGGCGCGCCGCATCGCCTGGGGAAAGTTCATGAACGCCGGCCAGAGCTGCATCGCGCCCGACTACGTGCTCGTCGACGCCAGCCGACTCGAGGCACTGGCGCTCGCTCTTTGGGAGGCGCTGCGCCAGCTGTACGGAGACGATCCCGCGTCGAGCCCGGACTACGGCCGGATCGTGAACGGCGCTCACGTGGCCCGCCTGCAGCGGCTGCTCGAGAACCACGGTGGAAAGGTGATGACGGGGGGAGTGGTCGACCCGGCGCGTCGCTACGTGGCCCCGACCCTGATCCTGCGGCCGTCGACGACCTCGGCGCTGATGGAGGAGGAGATCTTCGGGCCCGTGCTCCCGCTGCTGGCGGTGGCAGATCTCGACGAGGCGGTTCGGTTCCTCGCGGCCCGGCCAGCCCCGCTCGCGCTTTACGTGTTCACAGCGGAGCGCTCCGCCGCCGAGCGGTTTGTCGCAGACACCCGCTCGGGCACGGTCGCGATCAACACGACCATGCATCAGTTCGCCTCGAGCGAGCTGCCCTTTGGGGGCGTCGGAACGAGCGGGAGCGGGCGGTACCACGGACGCTTCGGCTTCGACACCTTCTCCCAGCTGCGGCCGGTGCTCGACAAGGCGACCCGGCCGGATCTGTCCTTCGCCTATCCGCCGTACCGGCGCACCGAGGGCCGGCTGCTGCGGTTCCTGCTCGGGCTGCCGTCCTCCGGGTCGAAGCGCCGGGGAGCCCCGTATCCCGCCCTGCCGGCGTCCCCGGCCGTGCCCTTCTCCGTGGACGGCGCGATCAGCGATCCGTCCGGCGGCGCAGGTAACCCAGGGGATGGCTCACCCAGTACAGGTTGAGCCCGTAGCCCCACCCGAAGGCCTTCGGTGTCAGCAGGCGCGGGCTGTCCGGGTTCCAGACTTCGGCGCGCAACCGCTCGAGGCTCGGGCGGCGAAGGTCGTACGGCAGGCCGGCGAAGCGTCCGGTCAGGCGCTCGCTCGGTTGTGCGCCGCCCTTGTCCTTGCTCATCGCCTCCGCCTCGTCGCCGCCGACGCTATCGCTGGCCGTCCGCCTCGGCGAGCGCCGTGCGCGAGCCCGTTAGGGCCGGGCCCCTCGCGGGCAGAGCGGCACCAAGAATGGAGAAGGGAGCAGCCGTGGCGCTGACGATGGCCGTGCGAGTACGGGATGGACGCGAGGGCTTCCGAGCCATCCTCGCCCAGCAGGAGGAGGGCCACCGCTTCCGGGGCTTCGACGACGGCTCCTCGAGCAACGAGCTGCACGCAGGCGAGACGATCCTCTACTTCGTCCCCGACGGCGACGACTCGGCACCCCCCGCCCACCCCTGAGCCAGGGCTAACGGCCTGCTCAGCTCCAGAGATCG
>JAODBN010000163.1 GCA_025463965.1 Acidimicrobiaceae bacterium | reverse complement strand
CCGGCGGTCGGCGGGGAACTGGGCCGCGGTGATGGCGCGGGCGAGCTCCACTCGGGCGTCGGCTTCCGCCTCTCCGACCGGAGAACGCTCAGGGACGTCCGGGCGGGTGACGGTGGCGGGGTCGAGTCCTTCCGCCGGGTCCTCTTGGCGCCGGTCCTCGCGGCTTTCGGAGGGCACCGGGGCTCCCTTCACGATCGAAGCGGTTTCCCGGCTCAGCTCCTCGTCGAGTCGCGTGCCGTGCTTGGTTGACTCTCGTTCCATGCTTGGCTGCTACCCAGCAGCTCCCGGTTCTCACCGGCCGATTTTTGATTGGCCCAGTTCCAAGCGTTGTCGGCCGATGCTCGGCGGTCGGGACCTCTCGGACATCGTGCGGTTGCGAAACTGCCCGGGCGAGGCGGAGGCCCGAGCCGAGTAACCTGGTCGTGCCCATGTTCGAGACCCTGACCGACCGCTTCGACGGCATTCTCACGCGGCTGCGCAGCCGCGGCCGCCTCGGCGACGCCGAGGTGGCGGAGGTCCTGCGCGAGATCCGCGTCGCACTGCTCGAGGCCGACGTCAACCTGGACGTGGTCCGGGACCTGCTCGAGCGGATCCGCCTGCGTTGCACCGGAGCCGAGCTCTCGAAGAGCCTGACCCCCGCCCAGCAGGTCATCAAGGTCGTCAACGAGGAGCTGACCGCCACCTTGGGCGGCGAGACGCTCCGCATCACCTACGCCTCCAAGCCCCCGACGGTGGTCCTGCTCGCCGGCCTCCAAGGCGCCGGGAAGACCGCCGCCGCGGCAAAGCTCGCCCGCTGGTTCAAGCAGCAGGGGCGCCACCCCCTGCTCGTGGGCGCCGACTTGCAGCGCCCCGCCGCCGTCGAGCAGCTGCGCGTGCTGGGTCGAGACGTCGGCGCCGCGGTGTTCAGCGAGCCCACCGATCCGGTCACGGTCGCCCGCCGCGGGGTCGAAGAGGCGGTCCGGGTGGGCCGCGACGTCGTCATCGTGGACACCGCAGGGCGCCTCGCCATCGACGAGTCGCTGATGGACGAGGTGCGGCGCATCTCCGACGCGGTCAAGCCGGACTACAGCTTCCTCGTCATCGACGCCATGACCGGCCAGGACGCGGTCCGCACCGCTAGCGCCTTCCACGAGGCGCTCGCCCTCGACGGCCTCATCCTCACCAAGGTCGACGGCGACGCCCGCGGGGGTGCCGCGTTGTCGGTGAAGCAGGTCGTCGGAAAGCCGATCGCCTTCGTGTCGACCGGCGAGCGCCCGGCGGAGTTCGAGTCCTTCCACCCCGACCGGATGGCCAGCCGCATCCTCGGCATGGGCGACATGCTCGGCCTGATCGAGAAGGCCGAGCGCGAGTACGACCAGCAGGTCGCCGAGAAGGCGATGGACCGTCTGCGCTCGGGTCGCTTCACGCTGGAGGACTTCCTCGAGCAGCTCCAGCAGATGAAGAAGATGGGGCCCCTGCAGAGCGTGCTCGAGATGCTCCCCGGTATGCCCAAGGAGGTCCGCAACGCCGAGATCGACGAGTCCCAGGTCGGCAGGGTCGAGGCGATCATCCGGTCGATGACCCCCGCCGAGCGCGACGACCCGTCGGTCATGAACGGATCGCGCCGCAGCCGGATCGCCGCGGGCAGTGGGACCACCACCACCGATGTCAACAACCTGCTCCGCCAGTTCAAGGAGATGCAGAAGCTGCTACGTTCCGGCCCACTCGGTGCTGCTCTTGGCCGCTCCTCGGGCAAGCGCAAGGCACGGGGCGGGCGGGTCACCCCGTCGCTCAAGGACCTCAGCTCGCTGCGCTGATCTCTGCTGGCCGCCCGGACGGCCGCCGGCAGGCAACACAACCCCTCTCAGAAAAGAAAGCGAAGGACACCACGTGGCCGTCAAGCTCCGCCTGATGCGGATGGGAAAGAAGAAGCAGCCGACGTACCGGATCGTGGCGGCGGACAGCCGCTCGCCCCGGGACGGCCGGTTCATCGAGATCGTGGGCACCTACGCGCCACGCTCGGATCCTTCGACGATCAACGTCGACAACGACAAGGCGCTCGCTTGGCTGACCAAGGGTGCCCAGCCCACCGAGACGGTCCGCAAGCTCCTCCAGATCTCCGGTGCCTGGGACGTGTACTCCTCGTCGCGCCCGGCGAAGTCCGGCGGATCGCCTGCCAAGGCGGGCTCCGCCGCCAAGGCTTCCGCGGTGAAGGCCGCGCCGGCCAAGGCAGCGGCCGCCAAGGCCACCCCGGCCAAGGCTGCGGCGGCTCCCGAGGCCGCTGCTCCGGCATCCGAGGACGGGCCGGTGACCGAGGACGTCGCGACCGAGCCCGCGGACGCGTCCGCGGCCGAGTGAGCAGCGGGCGATGAGCAGCGACCACCCGGCCTTCGAGAGCCCGGCATTCCCCGAGCCCGAGGACGATCTCGACGAGCTGGACGAAGAGGGGTCCGGGGACGCCGACCTCGATGACGACGACCTCGACGACGACGAGGACAACGACGACGGCGAGCTCGAGCAAGAGGACGTCGCCGACGTGGCGGACAGCCCGAACCGGGCTTCCGGCGGCATCGCCCACTCGGTGCTCGAGCACGTGGCGCGTTCGATCGTGGACGAGCCCGAGGCCGTAGCGATCGAGGTGCAACCCGGACGGGGCGGCGTCGTGCTGTCGCTGCGCGTGGCTCCGGGGGACATGGGCCGGGTGATCGGCAAGCGGGGCCGGGTGGCCCAGGCGATGCGGACGGTCGTTCGAGCCGCCGCGGCCCGCGAGGGTGCGGACGCCACGGTCGACATCGTCGACTGATCCCGAGTCGAGCGCCCCGGTGATCCCCGGGCTCCTCCAGATCGGGACCGTCATGAAGTCCCACGGGCTTCGCGGCGAGCTCGTCGTGGACCTCGTCACCAACCGCGGCGGTCGGCTCGACCCTGGGACCGTGCTCACCGCCGCAGCGCCGCAGGGTCCTCGCCAGCTGACCGTGGTGGCGTCGCGCCCGTTCGTCGAGCGCCACCTGGTCTTTTTCGAAGGCGTCGAGAACCGAGAAGACGCCGACGCGCTGCGCGGAGTCGAGCTCTACGCCGAGCCGGTCGAGGACCCCGACGCGCTGTTCGTCCACGAGCTGATCGGCTCGAAGGTCGTCGAGGTGGACGGCACCGAGCGCGGAACCGTCACCGCCGTGGAGGCCAATCCGGCGAGTGACCTGCTCGTCTTGGACGGGGGCTTTCTCGTGCCGCTGCGCTTCGTGGTCGAGCGCAGCCCGGGTCGCCTGACCGTCGAGGTCCCCGAGGGCCTCTTCGAGTGAGCGGCCTCCCGCCGGGAGGCCCACCGGGCACGGGCGGCCCGAACCCCGCACTGCGCGTAGATCTGCTGAGCATCTTCCCCGAGGTGCTCGAGGCCTACAGCTCGACGAGCGTGCTCGGGCGTGCCCAGCGGGCCGGCGTCTTGCAGCTGCGCTTCCACGACCTGCGCACGGGGGCGCTCGACGCCCGGCGCACCGTCGACGACGCGCCCTACGGGGGCGGCGCCGGCATGGTGCTCGGACCCGAGCCCGTGTTCCGCGCCGTCGAGCAGATCGACCCGCCGCGCCCGCTGTATCTGCTGTCGCCGGCGGGCCGGCGCTTCGACCAGCACGTGGCGCTCGAGCTCGCCCGCCCGGGGACCGCGTTCTCCCTGCTGTGTGGCCGCTACGAGGGGGTCGACCAGCGAGTGGCCGACCACCTCGTCGACGGGGAGCTCTCCATCGGCGACTTCGTGCTCGCCGGGGGCGAGCTTGCCGCCCTCGTCGTGCTGGAGGCGGTGGCCCGGCTCGTGCCCGGCGTGCTCGGCAACGAGGCCTCGCCCGAAGAGGAGAGCTTCGCCGACGGCCTGCTCGAGCAGCCGCACTACACCCGGCCGGCGGACTTCCGAGGCCACCAGGTGCCGGAGGTCCTGCTGAGCGGCGACCACGGCAGGATCTCGCGTTGGCGCCGGGCGGAGTCGCTGCGGCGGACGATCGAGCGGCGTCCCGACCTGATCGCCGCCCGTGGCGGCCTGAGCAGCAACGAGGTGCAGCTGCTCCTCGAGCACGGCTATCCTCTAGAGGCCGCTTCTGCGGACGGGCCCGCCGTGTCCGCCGAGACCACCGGCAACGATTTTCCCGAGGAGCGTGACCTGCCATGAACCCGACCGATCTCGTCGATCGTGCATATCTGCGAGACGACATCCCGGAGTTCCGGCCCGGCGACACCTTGAAGGTGCACGTGCGGGTGGTCGAGGGGAACCGCGAGCGCGTGCAGATCTTCCAGGGCGCGGTCATCCGCCGCCAGGGGTCTGGCGCCCGGGAGACCTTCAGCGTCCGCAAGGTGAGCTTCGGCGTGGGCGTCGAGCGCACCTTCCCGGTGCACTCCCCGATCATCGCCAAGATCGAGGTGGTCACCCTCGGCGACGTCCGCCGGGCGAAGCTGTACTACCTGCGTGACCGGGTGGGCAAGGCCGCCAAGATCAAGGAGCTCCGCACCACCACCGCTCGCTGAGGATGCGGCAGGGTGATGCAGCCCCGGTGACGGGGCGCGGTGGCTCGGTGAGGGAGGTCCGTTGAGCGCGGAGGAGGACCTCGACCAGTTCGAGGCGGAGATCGAGCTCGCCCTCTACCAGGAGTATCGGGCGGTGCTGCCGATGTTCCGCTGGGTCGTGGAGACCGAGCGGCGCTTCTATCTGGCCAACGACGTCAAGGTGACCCCGCACGAGGGTGCCGGGGCGACCTACTTCGAGGTCGAGCTCGGCGACGCCTGGGTGTGGGACATGTACCGCCCGGCGCGCTTTGTCACCTCGGTGCGGGTGGTGACCTTCCGCGACGTCAACGTCGAGGCGCTGCCGGAGAAGGACCTCTAACAGCTCCGGAGCGCTCGAGCCGTCGGACTTCGTCGCTCGGGCTCAGCGCCGCTTCACGGCGACGATCGCGATGTCGTCTCGCGGCGCGTAGTTTCCGATCAGGCTGTGCATCACCTCCCGGCACACCGCCTCGGGCTCGGTCGGCGCGACGGCGGTCAGCAGCCGGGACATCCCCTCGTCGATGGACTCGTCGCGCCGCTCGATGAGACCGTCGGTGTACAGCAGCAGGGTGCTGCCGGGCTCGAGGTCGACGTCGACCGCGCGGCGCCACTCGTCGGGCATCGTCCCGAGCGGCGTCCCCGGCTCGAACTCGACAAAGCGCGCCGGGCGCCCGGGCTCGGCGAGCACGGGCGGAAGGTGCCCGGCGGAGGCGACGCGAAGGCTGGTGTAGGGAGGGTCCGAGCAGACGCAGAGCAGGGTCACCATCGAGCCCACCTCGAAGTGCTGGACCTTGCGGTCGACGAGGTCGAGCAATTCCTCCGCGTCGGAACCCAACAGTGCATAGGCGCGCAGCGCGCTGCGCACTCGCCCCATGACCACCGCGGCGTTCAGCCCGTGACCGGCGACGTCGCCGACGATGCACCACAGACGCCCGGAGGGAAGCGTGAACACGTCGTACCAGTCCCCTCCGACGACCCGGCCCTCGGCGGGCACATAACGCGCCGCGAAGGCCAGCTCTTCGAGCTTGGGTAGCTGGCTCGGAAGCAGGCTCCGCTCGAGCAGCGTCGTTGCGGCCTGCTCGGCCGCCAGCCGGCGGTTCTGGATCGCGCCGCTGACTCGCTCCGCCACGACGAGCAGGACCTCGGTGTCCTCCTCGTTGAACGGTTCCGGACGAAGGCGCCCGACGTGCAGCACCCCGAGCACCTTGTTGCTCCCCATGAGCGGCACGCCGAGCATGGTCTTGATGCCTCGCTCCCACAGGAGCGGGTTGGTGACCGTGGTCGCGTCCACGCGGTCGATGACAAAGGGGCGCCGGTGCTGGGCGATCTGGCCGGCGAACCCGGTCCCGATGGGGATCCGGACCCCCTGGCGGACCTCCTCCTCGATCCCGCACGCCGCCCGGGCGACGAGCTCTTCGGTGTCCTCGTCGACCAGCAGGACCGCCGCGGTGTCCGCACCGAGGATGGCCCGAACGCGATCGAGCAGCTCGACGAGGAACGCCTCGAGGCCGAGGGTGACGAGACCGGCGTCGGTGAGGGCCTGGAGGTCGCTCAGGCGGAGCTCTCGGGCCTCTCTTTCCGCGCCGATCACGCCGAAGCAACGCCGATCATTGGCAGCGAAGATACTCGACCTGTCGCCTAAAGGACCGCTTGTGGCAGAGCGTGGCGGGTGCTTCTAGCGTGACGGCGACCGCACCAGGGTGGGAGCGGCCCGGGAGGCCGGTGTTGAAGAAGATCCTGAACGACCCAGAGCGCTTCGTCGACGACTTCATGAGCGGTCTGCTCAAGGCTCACCCCGATCACTTCGCCACCGTGCCGGGATGGCCCCGGGCTCTCGTTCGTGCCGCCGCGGGGCACGCCGAGTCCCGGGTGGCGATCCTGACAGGCGGTGGCTCGGGCCACCTCCCGCTCTTCCTCGGTTACGTGGGCGACGGTCTGCTGTCGGGTGCCGCGGTGGGCAACACCTTCTCCTCGCCGTCGGCCGAGACGATCCTCGAGGCGACCAAGGCCGTCGACCAGGGCCGGGGCGTCCTCTATCTCTACGGCAACTACGGCGGCGACAACCTGAACTTCGACGATGCCGCAGAGCAGGCAGAAGAGCTCGGCATCGAGACCGAGACGGTGCGCGCCAGCGACGACGTGGCCTCTGCGCCGGCCCCTGACGCCCGCCGGCGCCGGGGCGTCGCGGGCCTCACGCTCGCCTTCAAGTGCGCCGGTGCCGCGGCGGCCGAGGGTCGCTCGCTGGCCGAGGTGGCCGCGGTGGCCTCGCGAGCGCTCGCGGCGACGCGCACGATGGGGGTCGGGCTCTCGCCAACCATCCTCCCCGAGGCGGGACAACCGACCTTCGAGCTCGCAGAAGGAGAGATGGAGCTCGGCATCGGCATCCACGGCGAGCCCGGGAGCGGCAGGGGTCCGCTCTTGCGTGCGGATCAGATCGCCGACGTCCTTGTCGATCGCGTCGTCGAGGAGCTCGCGCTCGACGGCGGCGAGGTGGTCGTGCTCGTGAACAGCCTCGGGGCCACGCCGGTCGAGGAGTGCTACGTGCTCTACGACCGCATCGCCGACCGCATCACCGAGCGCTCGCTCGTCGTGCGTCGGGCCTTCGTCGGGCGCTACGCGACGAGCCTCGAGATGGCCGGGTGCTCCCTCTCGGTCATGGCGTGTGACGAGGAGCTGGTGGAGCTCCTCGACGCGCCGAGCTACAGCCCGCTCCTGACGGCGTTCTAGGCGTGCGCACCGAACAAGCCGTTCCCCCGATCGCACGGTGCTGCCACAACCTGGCGAGTCGCGAGGAGCAGTTCCGAGCGCTCGACGCGAGCGCCGGAGACGGCGATCTGGGAATCACCGTGCGACTCCTCTCCGAGGCGATCCTCGCCGAGCTGGCGGCTGGGCCGCCGGTTCTGTGGCGTGAGCTCCTCGAGCGACTCTCCAAGGCCGTGCGGACCGAGGCGCCGTCCACGTTCGGCTCTCTCGTGGCCATCGGGCTGCGAGCCGCCGGGCGTTCCTTTGGAGAGGCCGACGAGGAGGCGGGCGCCGACGAGGCGGCGAGCGCCCTCGAAGCGGGCATCGCCGAGATTCGCCGTCGTGGGGGAGCAGAGCCAGGGGAGAAGACCTTCATCGACGCGCTGATCCCGGCGCTCGACGCCCTGCGGGAGGCGAGCGACGACAGCGTCGCGCTGCCGGCCATGGCCGCAGCCGCCGCAGCAGGGGTAGAGGCGACCAAGGACGAGGCACCCCGGCACGGGCGTGCCGCTTGGGTGGGCGAGCGCGCTCGCGGCCTTCCGGACGCCGGCAGCATCGTGGTGGTACGGGCGCTCGAGTCCCTCGCCGGCCCGCCCACCTTCGGGGACACACCGCTCGAGATCTGAGTCGCTGCGGGCTTCCTCCGGCTGTGGGCGACCGGGAGTGAATCCGCCTCGTGCGGGTAAACCAATTAGCTGACAAGGCGAAGAACGGCCCCTCGAATGACGAGGAGGACCACGGGTTACGAGTCGACTTCTCCTTGTCCCGATCGGTGGTCCCCTAGAGCCGGCGGATGGGTGTCCAGGCGACCCCGGATCGGACTGCAGCTCGCATCCTCGAAGAGTTGGCCGCGTGGGCCTGTTCGACGTGAGGAGGGACGACATGTCGACCGAACGCCAGAAGGTTGCCGCACGTCGGAATCTCGAAAAAGCGCGGGCCGCGCGCAGCGAGCGAGGGCGCGGGGCGAGGAACGAGCGCTCGTCCGGCCTGAGCACCGCTGAAGAGAGCCGGATGCGCGCCAGCCAGTTTGCCTTCCCGAAGGAACGCAAGGAGCCGCTCACGGATGCGGCACACGTGCGCAATGCCATCGCGCGTTTCGACCAAGTGGAGGGCGTCAGCGACGCCGAGCGCGATGAAGCCTGGAAGCGGATCAGAAGCGCTGCCCGCAAATTCGATGTCGAGGTGGAGGCCCACGACTGGCGCGATCTGTTCGTCGGCGGCAAGGAATCGAAACGCTGATGCCAAGAGTCATGGCTGGGAGGTAGAGAAATGGCGCTTGCACGAGTTCATGGACATGGAAGGGGCCCACTTCGAGACGCGCTGTCGGGTGCGCGACCGGGGCTCGAACGTGCCAAACAGCGCAACCCGCACCAAATGATGCGTCGTGAGCGCAAACAACGATCGCGACGAATGTCGCCGCTCGCTCATGCTGCGCATACCGTTCAGCTCGCGGCGGTGGCAGCCGGGGCATCTGTCGGTGGAGCGGCGATCGAGTATCTGCTCGATCCCGATCGGGGCCATGCGCGCCGCGTCCGACTCCGTGATGGGCTCAGAAGCCGGAGCCGCGCCCTGATCGCCGAAAAGGAGCGATCTGCATTTCGTGCGTTTCACCACGCACTGGACCCCCGCGTCGGCGAGCTGCGGAGAAGCGTTGCGCATCTGCGCGGCCAGAGCGAGCGATACGACGACGTGACGCTCGCTCAGAAGGTCCGAAGCGAGGCGCTCGGTCGCCTGGACAAGGACCTGCGCGGCCGGGTCTCGGTCGACGCGACGAGCGGTGTCGTCAACCTTCGCGGCGAGATCGACTCCGAGCACGACCGGTCGATCATCGCTGCTGCCGTCGCTCGCGTCGAGGGTGTCGAGCGAGTCGTCAACCTGCTCCATGCGAGCGGCGAGGACGCGCCCAACAAGTCCGCGGTGCGGCATTTGCACGAGGCGTCGTGACACCGAACGGTCGCATCGTCGCCGAGCAGCCGCCTCGTAGAGGTCCGCCGTGGGAGCCGGATCCGGCCCCGATCGACGTCCCGCCGCCGACGCCGCCCGAGCAACCCGCACCCGGCATTCCCGGTTCGCCCGATCCCGGGCCGGTCGGCGTGCCTGAACCGGCGCCCGCCTAAGAACCCGAGGTCCGGCCTGCGGCCGTCGAGGTGCCGACGTCCGGGGTCAGGTCCTCGAGCATGGAGACCCGGACCGTTTCCGACATTTGGCGGCTCATCGTCGGGCGGGCGCGGTTGGCTGCCCTTGGTCGGTGCCGTGCTCAGGAAGCGGACACCAAGCGTGCCCCTAGCAGGTTCATGCGCTGTCAGGCTGCCTGGGGGAGAGCTCGCCAGGGTGCTCTAGTAGACGGAGCACTGGCGCGAAGCGCTTTCATCTCGGGTGACGCGCAGTGAAATGTCCTCGCGTCGGCGCCCCAGCGCGATCTCTTTTGTTGCAGCGGACTGATCGAGTGGGTCCGGGCGTCCCGGATCACCCAGCTTCCGGGAGGGATTGCTAGTTCGTCGTCAGCGGTGGGTCGATCGATGTCGCCCGGCCGTCGAGCACGAGCTCGCCCCAGACGCGACCGTCGAAGTAGCGCATCTCGTGGCGACCGAGCGGGTCGGGATACCAGCCGAAGAGCGGCGCGCGTCCGGGCTGGTCGCTCAGTGGCGGGGCGAGCACGTCGGCTGGGCGCTCGGTCTCCTCAAGGTCTTGGGCCGCCGGCACCTCGGTGCCGGTCGTCACCGGGCGCGCCACGGTCCCTGGCCGGTCGGTGCCGGCATCCAGACCGCCGCCGTAGGGGGCGAGCTCGTCGCTCGCCCGCGCGGGGGTGATGGGAACCTGCGTGCGGGTCGTCAGCTCGGCGAGCAGCTCGAGAAAGACCCCGAGAAACTGGAAGACGAGACAGATCAGCGCCCACACGAGCGAGGGGAGGCGCCATGGCGTGACTCCCCGGACCCGGTGGTGGCGTACCGACATGCGGTAGCCGATCAGGGAGAAGACGAGCGCGAGGAGAACGCTCTCGGCGAGTGGGCCGCTCATCGAGGACCCCGGGGCTGGAGCAGGTCTGGAACCGTCATCGCATTGTCATGCTATCGGGCTCGGTGTGGTATCTGCCCAGTTCACAGGCATTGCCCAGAAAAATGCGACACTCCCGAGCCGCTCAACGACGTGGGCGAAGACGTTCACGACGCTCCCAGCAGCCGAGGTGCCAGTGCCGGCGCCCCGTCGGGTCGGTGAGGGGAACGACGACCACGTGCCCCGTCCCGACGGCGATCTCCTGGTTGCACCCCGGGCAGCGGTACGCCTTCGTCGCCTGGTAGGGCTGAATCCGCCGGAGCTCCGCGGCGGTCCCCGTCGTCGGGTCCTCGACGAAGTTGCCACGTTTTCGGCGGCCGGCCGGCTCGGAACCCATGGAGCGAGTTTGTCCTCGACGGCTCGACGCCCGGGCATCCTCACACCGGCTGCACGCCGGTGCCGGACGGACGGATCAGTCGGCTGCCGTCTCCTCGAGCAGGCCGAGGAGACGGGCCCGCGCGGTGAGGTAGTCGAGGCCGGACCCGACCTGCTCGAGCAGTGACGAGAGGTGGCCGATCAGGTAGTCGACCATGGTGATCGTCCACCCGAGCAGATCGAGGTCGAACGGATCCGTGGACACCGGCACGTTGTGCCGGAAGTACAGCGTCCGCTCGGGCTCGAGCAGCCCGAAGGCGCCGATCGGCAAGGGCGCGTTGACCGTGTTGAGGAACCGGCACACCTCGAGTGTCGCCTCGGGTTCCACCGGCTTGGGGAGTCCCACGTAGTACTGGAGCACGGCCGGGTCGTTTGCCTCGAGGTACATCACCTGGAGGTGAAGGATCCTCCCTTCCGAGTCTGGCTCGAGCGCCACCATGAGCCGGTCGGGGAGCGTGCCCTGCCCGAGGTGCACCTGTGCGTCGAACTCGGCGTCGCGCAGCCGCTCGGCGATGGCCTCGAGCGGCGGCGCGCCGGGCGTCTCCTCGCTCACCGGTCCGGGCTCAGGCAGATTCCGAGACCGACAGCTTGCGCTGGATGAGGTCCTGTCCAGACTCGCTGAGGGCGTGCGCCGGGTCGACGTTCAGGGCGGCCAGCAGCGCCTCGGCGTCGTAGCGCTCGACGTCCTCCTCGCCCACGGTGAGCTCGGGCCTCGTGCGTGCGAGCGTGGCCCTCGTTACCGAGAGGTCCTTGTCTGCGGGCATGTTGTGGTCACGCAGCTGGATCAGCCGGTTCAGCTTGCGGGGGTCTCCCTTGCCGAGAGCGGCGATCATGGCCGCCGCGTGGCGGGCGTTCTCGCTGTTGCGCTGGGCGACGCTCTTTGCGAGCTCGCCGACTTCCTTGCGCCGCCCGGGATCGTTCCTCTGCTGCTCGGGCGTCTGGGCCTGCTTGAGGGCGTCCATCTTGCCCTCCTTCTCCATCTCCTTCTTGGTGTTGCGGGCCTTCCACGCGGTGGAGATCTTGTTGAAGAGCTTGCCCGCCGCGAGCGCACCTCCGACGGCCATACCGGCGATTCCCACCGCCCAGCCGACGGGGTTGGATGCGAGCAGCAGCGCGCCGGCGGCGATGCCGAGGGCACCTGCCGCGACCTTGAGGGCGTTGACGCCTGCCTTTCGGCTCTCGCGTCCTTGGATGTAGCTCTTCCACGAGCGGCCCTTGGCACTGAAGGGTGTGATGCCGGAGAGGTCATAGAGCTTGCCGATGGCTTTGCCCATGCGCCAGCCGCCCTGGGCCACGCCGGCGGCACCTCCGACGATCCCGAGCGCACCGATCCCCGCGCCGAGCCCCACCGCGTGCGAGCCGAAGGCGGAGGCGATCTTCATACCGCCGGCCGTCGCGCCGACCGCACCGGCCCCGACTGCCCAGCCGGCGCCCTTCATCTTGCGATTGCCGAGCCGTACGCCCGCGCGATCGCCGCGTTTCTGCGCGCCCTGGCGCTGCTGGTAGCCGCTGTAGAGGCTCATCCCGGCGTCGGCGAGGAGCGCTCCGCCCATCACCTCTCCCGCAAGCGAGCCACCGGAGCTGATCTGGCCGGCGTTGTTGGTGGTGGAGTTCGCCGTCCCGAGGTTATGGGCACCGAGGTAGGTGGCTCCCGTGGCGGCACCGACCCCGACCGGTTTGGCGATCTCGGTGGCGACGCCGCCGGAGGTGGGCATGGCGTCGCGGCGCTGGTCTAGGGGGTTGGCGAGCTGGGCGTCGTCTTCTAGCCGCTGGACGCTCGCTCCGGGGCGGCCGGCAGGCGAGCTCGATGCATGCATGCGGTTGCGATCTCCGAGCGCACGGGCAACCGCGGCGTTACCGGCGAGACGCTGGAGGGCCACGATGCCACCCGGCGTGCAGTGGCTGTCAACGTGCGAGAGCGAGCCGGAGGCAACGGGGGCGCCGGCAAGCGATCGGGCGGTGCGAATGGCCTCGCTCGTCGCGATTGGGGCGGCGTCTTGCCGGTCCCGAGCGCGTTCGGGCGTCACGCTTTCGCGTTCTTGCTCCTTGCCGGGCGCAAGCGCCTTGGCGGCCATCGACAGAGGCTAGTTCTTCGGTAGCGCGCGGTGACGAGGACGTTCTGTCGGGCCTCCGCGTATCGTTGCCGGATGGCTGTCGACAAGCTCCAGCGGGTCCTGTTTGCCCCAGCGGCGCTGCCACTCGGTCAGCCTGCCAGCGAGGTCCACGGTGGAAGGCGAAGCGACCCGCGAGTCGCGCTCGCCCAGGCCGCGGAGCACGCCGGCTTCGATGCCCTCGTCCTCGCCGGGCGCGATGCGCTGGGCGGGCCCCGAACTGGTGCCGGATCAGCCAGCAACCTCAGTCTGGCGACCGGACCGGGTGATCCTTTCGTTCTCCTCGGCGCCGCTGCAGAGGCGACCCGCCACCTGCGCCTCGGTGCGCTGACCCGTTCCGGGGAGCGCCATCCCGGTGTGGTGGCGAAGGCGGTCGCCACCTTGGATGTCACCTCGTTCGGGCGAGCCGTGCACTTGTTGGCAATCCGCAGCGGTTCTTCCGCAGATTCCCGAGAAGACGGGGTACTCGGCGATCGAGCGGCTGAGTGGGAGCTCGGACTTCCGGTCGATGTCGTGGGAGAGGAGCTCGCGGTGATGAAGGCGATGCTCTCGACTCCGGCCCCGAGCTTCTCGGGCATGCATTTCCAGCTCGACAAGGCTTGGAACGAGCCGCGCTCTCTTCGTCCGGTCCCCCCACCGCTCGGCCTCTTCGTCGCGCCGGGAGGCGGCCCAGCGAGGCAGACGGGCGCCGGCGGGTTCAAGGCCGCCGCCGAGGCCCTCGCGATGGCCCCCGTTCTCGAGATCGCGGTGGCAGGCGAACTCTTGGTGCTCGACCTTCGCGACGCGTTGGTCGCCGGTCGGCCGGACCGCCGAGATGCCTCGCCGACACAGCTGGCGACCGATGCCGCGAACTTGGTGTCGGCGATCCGGTTGACACTTGATTCGGCAGCCGCGAGCAGCGGCCGCCTCCCCGGCTCGACGGCGATTCTCGCCCTCATCGGGACGGCCCTTCCGGCTCGCCGAGCCGAACTCGCGGCGATCGCCGCGGCGTGCGCCGACGCTGGCGCCCTCGGATTGGCGATGGCGCTGCCCCCGGGTCGCCTCCTCGCACGCGAGGCGAGCGAGCCCCGTGCGCTCGCGGAAGAGCTCGGGGGGTGGGCGGCCATGTTGGAGAGGCCGGCCGCCTGAGGCCGGGCTCGGAGCCACCAGAGCGGAGATTGTTCGCGCCAACGGGGCGTCGAAGGGGCGTCGGGACGCTCCGCGACTCGCGTGGTCGTGAGCGATGGGTCGCGGTTCCAACGCCCGCGGCACCCGGGGCATGATTTGGCCATGGTCTCGAGCGCCGCGCCCGTTTCGGTGCGCGTGGCGACAGACGGTGACCTCTCCGCCGTCCTGTCGGTCTATGCCCGTTCCGCTGTCGGATCCGAGCCTCGTCCCTCGGCGAGCGAGCGAGAGCGCTCGACTTGGGATCGGATGTTGGAGCGAGAAGGTCTCGCGCTCTACCTGGCCGAGGAGCAGGGCAGGCCCGTTGGAACTGCCACGCTCGTGACCATCCCGAACCTGACCTATGACTGCGCTCCGAGCGCCGTCATCGAAGCCGTCGTCGTCGTCCACGACCGTCGGCGCAAGGGCATCGCCACCGCCATCATGAAGCGGGTGCTCGAGGACGCGCGTGCAGCTGGATGCAACAAGGTGCAGCTCCTTTCCCACAAGCGACATGCCTCTGACGGGGCGCACCGCTTGTACACATCGCTCGGCTTCGAAGCGGAGGCCGAGGGATTCCGCCTCTACCTCGGGGCGGTCCCGCCTGCCGTACAGGCCGCCCGTGCGGTATTGCCCGGCGCTCGGCATGAATGAAGTGGCTTGCGGGCCGAATGCTGAACTGCTCGTGCTCGGCTATAGGTGCCCATCCACGCCGTGAACGATCTCGTCCGACGAGCCGCTTACGACGCCGATAGAGCTCTCGAGCTCAACGAGGAATCCTGCGAGCTCGAGGTCGAGGCAGTGGTCAGGTCGCTTGCCTACGACGACGGAAGCGGGGGCCGCGCGTCGGCGCTCGTCGTGACGGCCGATGAGGCGAGCGTCTCGCCACGAGCGGGCGTGATCCTTGCTCACGGCGGCTTCGAAGGCGGAAAGCACCTGTTCAGGTCCCAGGCGGTCCGTCTGGCAAAAAGCGGCTACGTCGTGCTCGTCGCCGACACGGTGTTCCCTCGGGAGGGCGACGTTCACCACCTCGAGTCGGCGGCGGGAGCGGCGGTGAGGACGCACCGACGCGGGTTAGACCTCTTGCAGCAGGTCTACGGCGTCAACCGGCTGATGTTCTTCGGTCATAGCCGCGGCGGCAGCGAGGCGGCGGTCCTCGCCGCGGTCGAGCAACGGCTGGACGGCATCGTCCTCGCCGGCGTCGGAGTTCCTCACCCGGACTCGCCGGTCTGGGACCCAGCCCGGTATGAGGTTGCCACCGCTGCACTGGAGTGCCTGCGCGAAAGCGGACGACGCCGCTTGCTCATCCAGCATGGTCGGCGAGACGAGATCATCTCGGTGGACCGGGCTCAAGCGCTGTTCGATGTCGCGAGTGAGCCGAAGCTCTGGAAGGTCTACGACTGTGGGCACGACATCGATGCCTACGAGCCCGCTTATCAGGACCGGATGGCCTTCTACGACAACCGTTAACCAAACTGCCGGGGAGAAAAGCGGCCGGGACGACCGCCTGGCCTCAGGGGTCGATCTCGGCGAGAACCGACAGGTAGGCGCCGGCGGCCTGCTTGGTGACCGGCCCCGGCCACTCGAGCGGCTGGCCGTCGATGGCGGAGATGGGCTGGACGCCGCGGAGAGTCGATGTCAAGAAGGCCTCGTCCACGGTGTCGGGAGCGAACACCTCGAGAGGCACGTCGATCTCCTCGCCGCCGTGGCGCTCGAGGACGAGGGCGCGGGTCACTCCCGCGAGACACCCGGACGACAGGGTCGGAGTGATCAGGCGGCCTTGGCTGACGAGGAAGACGTTCGAGCCGGTCCCCTCACACAGCATCCCTGCGGTGTTCCCGAAAATCGCCTCATCGGCGCCCCGCTCGGCCGCGTAGGCGAGCGCCAGGGCGTTCTCCGCATACGAGGTCGTCTTCAGGCCGGCGAGCGCCCCGTGCTCGTTGCGGGTCCAAGGGACCACGGCGATCTCGGCACGGTCGTGCTCCTCTCCGAGCTCGCCGGCGGCGACCACCAAGGTGGGTGGCCCGTCGAGACGCCCAGAGCCAAGAGGCCCGAGGCCGGCGGTCACGGTGATGCGGAGCCGCCCGAGGGTGATGTCCGACGCGGCCATCACCGCCTCGACCGCCTCGCGCACCTCGGCGTCGCCGGGCGCCTTGAAACCGAGGCCTGCCGCCGAGCGCTGGAGGCGCTCGAGGTGCCGCCTCATGGCGAAGGGCTTTCCCTCGAAGACGAGCAGGGTCTCGAACACGCCGTCGCCGACGACGAGGCCGTGGTCGAACACCGAGACGCTCGCTTCCTTCTCGCTCAGCAGTTTTCCGTTGACGAACACCGGGGGCACGTGCTCACGCTAACTCGGAGCCGGGGCCGCGGACCTTCTTAGGGAACGACCACCTCGTCGATGGCGCAGGCGGTCACGTCCTCGTCGACGCAGCGCTCGCACTCGAGCTCCAAGGTGGAGTGGGAAATGGCGAAGGGAGCCGCGACCGCCTGCTTGACCCGCTCTCCGACGACCTGGGCCTCCTCCAGGCTCGGATGGCCGTTCAGCACCACGTGGGCCGAGAGGGCGCGCACCTCACTCGAGAGGCTCCAGCAGTGCAGATCGTGGACCTCGCTTACGCCCGACACGGACGCGATGGCCCCGGCGAGCGCACCGAGGTCGATGTCCGGGGGCGCCCCCTCGAGCAGGACGTTGATGCTCTCGCGCCCGACCCGGACCGCCTCGAACGCGACCAGCAGGGCGACGCCGAGAGAGACGGCAGGGTCGACCAGTTCCGCGTGGCGGCTGGCGAGGACGGCCACGCCCGCTCCGAGCACGCCGAGAGAGGCGAGGCCGTCACCGGCCAGGTGGAGGAAGGCCACCCGTACGTTGAGGTCCCGGCTGCCGTCGCGGAGCACCGCTGCGGCCGTGCCGTTCAGCACGAGGGCGAGGGCGGCCACGGCGACCACGACAGTGCCGTCGACTGCCACGGGATGGAGCAGTCGGTCGATCCCGACCGCGACCACGAGCACCGTGACGAGCAGGAGCAGGGCGACGTTGGCCGTCGCTGCCACGACCGTGGCCCGGTGGTAACCGTAGGAGCGGGTGGCCGTCGGGGAGCGCAGTGCGAGGCGCACGGCCACGAGGGCGAGAAGCAAGGCACACGCGTCGGCCAAGTTGTGGCCGGCGTCGGCCAGCAGCGCAGTCGAGTGGCCGAGCGCTCCGCCGATGGCCTCGGCCGCCACGAGGACGAGGTTCAGGCCGAAGGCGACCGTGATCCTGCGGGCCCGCGTCCAGCGGGCCACGCCGCGATCTATCAGGTCAGAAAGCTCGGACAAGGTGCCGAACAGTCTACGGCTGTCGTGTCAGCCGTCCTCTTGGCTCGAACAGCAGAGACGGGTCCGAGTCAGACGCGACGGGCGGCGACGGCGCGCCGTTCCAGCTCGGCGGCGACCTCCCGTCGCACGAGCGGCAGATCCTCCTGGTGGGTGACGCCGATGCAGCGCGCCGAGGTCTGCACGACCCGAACGCGGTCTCGGCCGCCCTCGACCAGGGTGTTCACGACGTCGGGGAGCAACAGCTCGGGGCGAGCGCTGTGCGCGGGGTCGAAGGCGGCGAGCGCCTCGGCGAGGTGGTCGAACATGCGTCGGCGAAATCCCCACAGGTTCATGGAGACCTGCTCGGTCCCGACCAGGTGCCGTGCGGGCTCCT